>CAYHXI010000027.1:0-13853 GCA_964360565.1 uncultured Methanosarcinales archaeon
AGAAACCAATGTGAAGAGAAAATCGCCCAATCACTCACATTTTATTCTGTGCCTCCTGATAGAAAAATTTATATATCTAAAGTATATACTATGGATATATGGTTACAGAAATGATAACTTTGAAATTGGAAAACAAATTTCTCAAAGAAATAGATACAGTTGTAGACGAACAAGGATACCAAAGTAGAACTGAATTTATAAGAAACGCACTGCATGAAAAGTTAGATGCAAATAAATTAAAAAAAACGATGTTAGAAGTAGCTAAATTTAAAGGAATTGTGAAGAAAAAAACAACCGCTAAAGAATATGAGGAAATGAGAAGAAAAGCTTTTGATGAATTATCAAAAAAATTTAAATAAATTCTTCAGGTTTATGAAAAGAACATATATCAGTTAATTTTCTGAAATGATTATCTCTTGTTACAAGAATAAATTTATGATTTCTTGCTAAAATGGCGTGTAAAACATCTCCAGAAGGAAGATTTCTTTCTTGAGATATTCTATGTGCTTCGTTGCGTTCCTCTTTTGTTGTTAAAACTTTATCAATTGATGTTTCAAATAGTTTTATCATTCCTTTTATTTCAGCCATAGAGTATTTTTGTTCCAGCTCTAAAATAAGCATATCTGAGATAATAATTCTAAATCCATTGTTTTTTATCATAGAAAACAATTTCCAAGCAAAATCTCCAAGTTTTTCTCCAGAATATCCTTTTCTGTCTTCGTATAAATCTATCCAAATAGACGTGTCCAAATAAAATTTCATAGAAAAACAAACTTAAACACTCCTTAATATGTCTTTCGTGTCAAAAACCGAAATATTCGCGGGACTAAACCACTCCAAACCCAGCCAGCAAAGCTTCCAATTGAATATATTCGTCGCTTCCTTCAGTCAGTCTAAACTCAATTTCTCCGCATTTCTCTATCATTCTAATTTTTCTTTTGTTGTCGACGTTCAAACCCCAAATCTCTTTTTGAATTTGTTTAATAATGTCAACTCCAGATAAACCTTGCTTGAGCATAACGTCTAAAATTTTATTTCTCGCAGATAAAAAATCTCCAGAAACAGCCAGCTCTAATATTTCTTTTATTTCTTTCGGCTCTGCAAAACTAGCCATAGAATAGACCAATTCTTTTGTGATCTTTTTTTCAACTGCAGAGCAGCTTTGCAATATGTTTTCTAACTTTCTGCAGTCTCCGTCTGAGATAACAACTAAAGCTTCCTTTGCATCTTCTGTCACTTCAATACTTTCTTTCTTCGCTATTTTGTCTATTATCTCAAAAATTTCTTTCTTTTCCAAAGGTCTAAATTTAAAGACAACACATCTGCTTTGGATAGGGTCGATGATTTTAGAGACGTAATTACAACTAAGGAGGAATCGCGTCGAATTAGTGTAATTCTCCATTGTTCTTCTCAAAGCCTGCTGAGCTTCTTTGGTTAATGCATCACACTCATCCAAAAAAATAAGTTTAAAAGGAAATCCTGCCAAAGGCTTTGTTCTTGCAAAATCTTTAACTTTAACTCTAACAACATCAATTCCTCTCTCATCTGAAGAATTAAGTTCGAGAAAGTTCTGCCTCCAATCTTCACCAAATAACTGCTTAGCAACAACAATGGCCAAAGAACTCTTTCCAACTCCTGCAGGACCTGAAAACAAAAGATGCGGCAGATTTTTCTGCTCGACAAAAGCTCTAACTTTTTTAACTATCTCATCCTGTCCTTTAACTTCAGAAAAATTACTAGGTCTGTATTTCTCAGTCCAAATAAAACTCTCTTCCCCCATAGATTGAAGAATAATGCAGGGTTATAAAAAGATATCGAATTTCATCTTATTTTGTTCGAAAGGGGCCGTCAGATTTATGTGGAATTATTTTTCCAATAACTGTATAAAATACTCTAACTCCTTTATATTCAGAAGGCAAATTTATATTTTCTGGAGGTTGTTCTCTTAAGTAAGCTGTTAAACACCAATCATCCAAACTTTCTCCACTTTTTAGATTTAATTGTTTTTTTAATACTTCTTTTTGAACTTTTAAAGTGGATAATCCACTGCCATTAACATAATTATTAAATGGCGATTTAGAAACGTACTCTTGATAAAACTCTTTCTTAATCTGTTGCACTATTTTACGTTCTAATCCCATTTGTCAAAACTACAGTATATCTTCTTCACTAACAACCATAAAGTCTCCAACTGCAATAACTGCCGAGTATGGTATGAGGAGGTTACCTTCTTTGTCTTTCTCCAACTCTAATTTGTCTGTGTATGGAGTTGGATTCCTGAGAACTAAATGTATCAGTTCGCCAGTTTTAACTTCGAAAGTTATATCTCCTACTTCGCCGAATCTTTTACCGCTTTTGCTGACAACTGTTTTTCCCAGAAGTGCTCTGGAGAATTTTTTATCTTTTTTTTCGTCTTCAACTGACATTGGCATCAAAACCACCCTCTTCCATACTTAATATGTATTTAATGAATTTTAACTATCAGTACTCTAGAGGAACGAAGTATTATATAAATCTTTTTATTGTAGAAAAGATATATTGCAAAACTAAACAAATAATCAGGCAATTGTTTAGTTTTGCAGATAGTGTGACCATTATTATGGCACACACTATATTGCAAAAATATTCAAACTTCTCTATATTTTTCACTAGCTAAATCTTTATATACAAGTTTTCCCAAATTAAATCAGATGACGGAAACTAATAAAACTGGGGTGAGTTTTTCTTTTTATTCAGGCCACTATGGTTTAGAGGAGGAAAACAGAGTTCTTAAAGAAAGCATAGGAAATTTAGAAAAAGAAATTGAAAAATTCAAAAAAGGACCTCTAGTTATATGTGAAGTTAAAGAAGTATTTGAACATAAATGCGTAGTGCGATTTCCAAATGGAAACGAGTTTTTAGTCGACAAAACAGCAAACTGCGAGCAAATATTTCCAGGAGACAGTGTAGTTGCAGAACAAAAAAATTTAACTGTTGTAGGTAAAGTAGGAACTTCTAAGAAATTCGATGTTGAAAAATTTGTAATTATAGAAAAACCAAAAATCTCCTGGAAAAATATCGGTGGCTTAACTTTTCAAGAGCAGGAAATAAAAGAAATAGTTGAGCTTCCATTAACAAACCCTGAACTGTTTAAAACAATTGGCATAGACCCTCCAAAAGGAATTCTACTTCACGGCCCTCCAGGAACTGGAAAAACTATGCTGGCGAAAGCAGTAGCCAACAGCACAAATGCAACATTTATCCAAATCGTCGGTTCAGAACTCGTGCAAAAATACATCGGCGAAGGAGCAAAATTAGTTAAAGATATATTTCAGCTAGCCAAAGAAAAAGCACCTTCAATAGTGTTTATTGACGAAATAGATGCAATCGCTTCAGTTCGTGTTGATATAGGAACTGGAGGAGAAAGAGAAGTTCAAAGAACATTTATGCAATTGCTCGCAGAAATCGACGGCTTTAAACCTCTAGACAATGTTAAAGTAATAGGCTGCACGAATAGAAAAGAAATTCTCGACAAAGCGATAGTACGACCAGGAAGACTTGACAGACAAATATTTGTTTCACTTCCAAAAGAGGAAGCTCGTTTAGATATTTTGAAAATTCATACTGAAAAAATGAATATGGATAAGATAAATTTTGAAGAGATAATTAATCTTACAAATGGCTTCAGCGGAGCAGAACTTAAATCAATAGCAACTGAAGCAGGATATTTTGCAATACGCCAAAATAGAACTGTTGTCACACAAGAAGACTTTCTAAAGGCGGTAGAAAAAATAGGAAGAAAAGAAACAGACCAATCCTTTAAGAAGATGTTTGGGTAAAAAATTGCACGTGCTCAGATTTCCTTTTGTTATCATCGCCGAAGCTCAATTGGGATTCACTTCCTCATCGCACAATGTGCTAGAGAGTGTTTATTCTGAAGGTTTTTAATGATTTCTACTTGTGCCTAGTCATTCTACTCACTTCAGTTTCTCCTTCTTTTCGAAAAACAATACTATCTCCCAAAGACAAATAAACCACTTGTTTTTCTTTAACTTGCGCTAAAACATCTTGAGCAAACTCTGGTTGATAAAGTGCATTAACATAATCATTCAGATGAGTGTATGCTATTTTGGTGGAATCATTTATTTTTTCCTCTTTCATATTTCCAATAACAACTAATTTCCCATCGATCATATTTTGAACAGCAATATCTATGCTTTTATCCTCTTTTTTAACTGTAAAATAATTCAGTTCTGACATGAAATAGGTTATATTTTTAGTGTTATTAAATCATCAGTATATCCCATTTGAAAGATATATTTTTAAATGAAAAGCATAAATTCATAAGATGAGGCGGTAGCTCAGCCTGGGAGAGCACACGGCTGAAGACCGTGTTGTCGGGAGTTCAAATCTCCCTCGCCTCATAATTTTGCGAATTCACTTTGTTCATTCAGCAAAATTATAAACATGCAAAAAAATAAAACTTGGCAAGAATTTGAGAAAGATATCGATAAATTAGTAAAGTAGAGATGTTAGACCAATCAGTATTAAAAGAGAAGGAAATTCTAGAAGTATAATTTATGATGTTCAAGGCGAAATTTCTGGACTTAAAGTTCTACTTTTGGAAGATGATATGCCTTCCGGAAAAGGATTTTTATTCGTGAAAGAAAAATACAAAAAAAGAGGCGCTGATGTTAAAATCGCTGCTGTTTATGTTAATTCTGAGAGTAAAAAGATAGCTGATTTTTACGGTGAATTTTTAGATCCTTTGCCTAATCTACCTTGGAAACCAGCACGTTCTGGCAATAGATTATGAAACATCACACGACCCACGAATAACTCTTACGACCAACTAATTCAGCATCCAACCACAGTCGCTCCAGCTTTTCCTAAAACAAAGCCGGCGATTAATGTGAATGAGATCATCATTATTCCTGCAAAAACAGTATAAATCATTGCACTTCTAATCATGTTTTTTCCCAAAGAATACTGCTCATTCAAATTATCCGCTCCATTTTCAATCCCATTAGAAAGAATAGTTAAAATATAAATTATTTCAACAACATACATTCCGACGACAAACTGGAAATAATAAGTAGGAAGTCCTGCACTGAGACCTATATTTTTAATGCTGTCATAAAATCCCCCTCCAGCTTCTGCACCAAAACATTTAATGTTCTGACTCAGCTCAGAAAGAATAAAATTCATCATCGCAGTAATTCCCATAACAATTCCAGCAATGCAAGGAGTTAAGAAATTAATCTGTGATTTCATATCACTTATTATTTCAGTCATTAAATCATTTAAACGCTCATTAACACGATGAATTTCTTTAATGTAAACAGAAACACTTTGAATGGCTTGCGAAGCAATTAAAGGACCTTTTTTCAAGCTCTGCACCAAAACTTTCATCGAGCTGTGAATAAGATTCGAAGGATAAATCAAAATCGCTCCAGTCTGAGGATTAAATATTGCCTGCTCAACACTCAACCCCATCTTTCTTATGTTAGAAGTTACAACTTTAAAAAAATCTCCAGTGGGAGTATCCTGAGCAACTTTTGCAACCTTCTCAAGCGCGACCTCTGCAGGAATACCATCAGCCAACCTATTGCTCAGCTGAAATAAAGTATCAGAAAACTCATTCTCCAAATTCTTTGTAGCATCTCTAATTTTTATCAATTTAACACTCTTTTTTTTATAATACCAACCGATACTTAATGCAACTGAGAGAGGAAAAAGCAGACTAATTAGTGTCGCTCCTAAACCAAAAGGACCCTTTAAAACTTCATAAGATTGTTCTCCAACCTGCACAGAAACCATTTGATAACCTATTAATTTAAATTTACCAATAGAAAAATCGAAATCTGGAGCAAAATTATGAATTAAAATAGGTGAAAGCGCGCCTAAAAACAAAACAAAAAACAAAAACCATGCAAAAACTTTCGAAGAATCACCATATTTTTTAAAACCTAAATTAATCTCTGAAATATTACTATCTCCATAACCTGTAGGCCTCATAGACAAAATATTTTTACCCATAAAATAAACAACAAGAGGGAGAGCAACATTGTACAGCAAAGATATCTGCCACCAAGCAACATCAGAACTAAAAGAAACAATCAAAGGAAGAATCACTAAACCCAAAATGGGAAGAATAATTCCAAGCATGTGCAAAGTTGTAATCGGACTCTTTAATTCTTGAGCATAATGAGTCATTTTTTCAGAAGTCTCCTCGAGAATTCTATCTAATGCTTTATCTAGAACATTCTGCCTTTGTTCTTCTGAAGGTTCGTACAAAGAAGACTCGATTAAATGAAATGCTTCAACGAATTCTTTATTCCATCTTTTCCAAGTTACTAAATAAATTTCTAAAGAATCTTTAATAGATTTGTACTCTCCATTTTCAACATCCCACAAAATTTTTTTCAAATCGAGAGATAATGGAGGAGTCAAATGCTGAGAAGCAAAATAAATCGCTCGCTCAAGATTAGAAGTATGACGCAGATAAGTAACAACATAAAAAATACACAACACCATCTGATTACTTGAGCGCATACGCCAATCGTTTGCATAATAACTAGGTATTTTTTGCAGAATAAACACTCCCGCGATGCCTCCAAAAATAAAATAAAAAGAAACATACATTGAGTTCAGAACAAATATGCTGAAAACAAATCCTAAGAGCATAATTAAAATTGGAAAAATAACTGAACAAGCAAGCACTCCTGAAGGAGTGGTTTCAAGATGAGATATTTTTAAGTCTTCTTCCATCTGAATTTTTTTTTCAGGAGAAACTGAAAACTGCAAAATTTTTCCAGAAGCGTTGCACAACTGCTCATAAAAACTCTGGCCTTTCTTCATAAAAGAATTTCTAAATTCTCTATACTCTTTTGAGGTTATCTCGTGCTTAGGAATCTCATCAATTCCTAAAAATTCCTTCAAATGAGATTCATGATGAGAAATAATTTCATTAGTTGTGCTTTTGTCTATCATTTTCACACTCGTTTAGCATTTTTTTCCAGCCATTTCTTCCATTCTCTTAAGATAAATTTAGAATCTAGAGAGCCTGCTTCTTCTTTTACTTGGTCGCTTATTCTTCTAAACTCATCGTTTGCTTGCACGACAAATGGCGCCTCTAAAAGAGAAGAATTTTTTTCTCCTTTTTCTATCAACAATTTTTTGAGTTCAGTTCTAAGCAGGATATTCTCCCAAACAGCCTCCCAATTTCCAGCCCAATCTTTAACTTCTCCAGCAATAGACTTTATCACTTCACTATCTCCATTCAATAGCTCGCTAGTCGGCTCCAACTCATCTGTTTTAGGATTGTACTTCATCAAATCCACAAAACCACCCTCTTGCATAGGATCGTCTTCCCATTTTTTTCTCACTTCAGTAATTTGCAAAACTCTTTTCTGCCTCTTCAAACCACCAGGAGTTTTAATCGGCTTTGCAATAATAATAATATCTGTCGCCTTAAAACTCGTTCTCGGAACTTCTAAATCGTTAACTACTCTATCAAACACTCCATAGGGAGAATCTCCATGAATGGTTCCTGCAACAACATTTGCCAACGCACCAACACGCATAGCTTCGTAAAGAGCTTTTGCTTCTGTACTTCTAACTTCTCCCACTATTAAACTAGAATCTCCCAATCTTAAAGTACTTCTTATTCCTTCATCTGCACTTACTTCAGTTGTTCCTCTCGTTAATGCGCTCGCAACTTTCATAGATTGAATGTTGTAATTCAATTTTCTGAGAGCGTCGACTGGCAACTCGAGCGTGTCCTCCACTGTAATTATTCTTCCTTTCCTCGACAATTCAACCATTAATGCACCGAGCAAAGATGTTTTTCCTGAGCTTCGAGTTCCTGCAACTAAAAAAGTTCTGTTGCCATCGATAAGAAAACTCAACAAACCTGCGGCCAAGGGATTAAGATATCTTGCTCCAGGTCTTTTTTTGCCTTCGAACTTTTCTTTTGTTTGACTAAAAAGTCCTAAAGTCCAAGGATCATCTCTATGCCTCCTCAAAGAGTACGCAATGCCAGTGGGATTTAATGGAGAAGTTATTGCAGCGATTCTCGCTCTAGCTCCTGGAAAAGTAAGTTCGGTATCTAAAATAGGATTTGCCTCATCCAAAGGACGCCCGCTAATAATTCTTAATTTTGAAGCCCAGCTCTCTGCTTCTTTGTACGTTGGAATGATGTTTGTTGCACAGTCTCCATGATCTGAGTGCACGATAAAAATAGAAGTTCTTCCCATTGGGGAATTTATCGTGACGTCTTGAATTTTCTCATCCTCTAAAAGCACTTCAACAAGACCAAAACCAACAGTATATCTAACTAAAATTTCTGCCAACTCCTGCAAATCTTTCTGCTTTAATTTTATTCCTAAATTAGTTGCAAGATCTAAAAGCATATCTTCACCAATATTAAAAAAAACTTGCCTTATTCTTTCAGGATCTGTAAATTCTCCTTTCTTAGGCTCGAATTTTGCAAGAGCAGACCTTGCTTTGTCAAGAATTTCATATTTGTCTTCGTCAAGTTTAAATTCAGGAGGAATGATATGATAAAAAGGCTGAACTGTATTCGGAAGCTTGAAAACTCTAACTTCAGTATTTCCAACAGAATAACTATCTATTTCTTCAGCATCTGCAGGATATGAAGACATTAATTTAGTATACATAAAATCTGGCTTGATTAAAGGAGAGATTAGTTTTCTGTAAATATCTCTATCTCCAAATTTGTACTGAGGTAGATACTTTAGAGTGAGCTGAATAAATTGAGTTGCTTGAAGAATTCCAACAATATCTTCTATTAATCTATAATATCCCTGCAAACATTTAACTCCTTCTTCAGGAATCATCTTGTTCTTTATCATAGTATTCTCTCTCTCAGAAATTTGAAGAAGTTCAACATACGCACCAATAGGGTCTGCCTTTAGATGGTGAAAAAGAATATCTTGGAGCTCAGCATATTTTGGCTCGACAAATCTCGAGCAGGATGCATCAGATAATAAACCGTAAGCTAACTTTTGTCTGTTAAGTTTTTTGTAAGCTTTCGCGAGATCAACAAGTATTTGAGTCTGAGAAAAATCATATTCATAATCTCTCTTCTGCACAAGAACAATTTTTGTAGCTCCACCAACTTCTGCAAGAATACCGACCACTAAAGCCATGGTTTGCGAAGAATCTTCAATAGAAGGAAAAAAAGGACAAGATTCGCAGTCGATTCTTACAACTACATCTTCACCTTCACGAATTACATTATAAGAGCCACAGGCTCCTGATTCTTCAGCCATCATCCCCTCTTTTTAGTAAACTTATTATATACTTAGAATATATGCTTATGAATATATAAACTTAATTACCAAAAGAGGCATATGAATGGCTAGCGAAGATTTAATGAAATGGATGTCGAGAGTTCGAACACTTGAAGGACGGTTCAACGATTTAAGAGAAAGAATTAATTTTGCAGAAACAAATGTAAACAATTTGAAAAGAAGCTTGAAAGAAGAAACTAACGAATTAAGCAAAGAAGTAAGAAAAACTGAAGGAAGCTTAGAAGAAATTCACAATTTACTTGAAACAGTGCGAAATGAATTATCTCTTAGAGTACCAAAAGAAGATTTTGAAGTAATTAGAAAATATCTGGATTACATAAACCCTGTTCGGTTTGTAACTGCAGATCAAGTAGTTGAAATTGTAGATAGAATGATGGAGCATAAAGTTGAGAAGAAGGAAGAGAAGAAAGGAAGAAAGTAGTTGGTGTCAAGATGTTTATTAAGTCATTTGTCTTAATTCAATTAAGTCAAGTGTCTTAAAATCGTTAAATTTATAAAGACAAATGTCTTAATGTTAAAAAGACAGGTGTCTTAATATGAAAAAGGAAAAACTTGAAGAAGGATTAAGAGAAGTTCTAGAAGTTTTAGACCTTGCTTTGAAAGATAAAAGAGGATTAACATATCATCAAAGAAGACTCGCTTTTTGTTTATCATTGGGTGCAACAATTTTGTTGGAGTTATACTTTGGTAAATTAAATTTAATTAAAGAAGGCGCTAAAATAAATCATATTTGGTTTAGAAAGAAAAAAGAAGCTATTTTTGATGTTTTGCAAAATCAAATCACTTCAGAAATAGATTTTGTGCCTCAAATAAGAAATATAGTTGACATAATTATCAAAATAGAAGAAAAAAGAGATGATTTAGCTTATGGAGCTCCTTCTACAGATAATTTATTACAACAAAAGATAAACTTGTTTTTTGAACTTAAAGAGGCAGTAAAATGCTGAAAAATTATGCGTCTTATTTCGCCTCTTTCATTATCAACAATATTAAAAACATTGATAACATAGAAAGAATAATTCTTTACGGCTCTGTAGCTAAAGGTGAAGAAAACAAAGAAAGTGATGTAGACATTTTCATAGAAACAAGAAAGAAAACAAAACTTTTAGAAAAGGAACTAAAAGGGTTAGAAGAATCTTTTTACAACAGCCGTGAATCCTCTTTGTTTAAAATAAAAGGAGTAGAAAATAAATTTAATGTTAAAATAGGAATTTTGAAGGATTGGAAAGAATTGTACAAAAGCATAGCTTCAACAGGAATAACTTTATATGGGCGCTATGAAGCAAAAGAAATGCCAGCTGGATTAAAACACAAAATAATTATTTTTTGGGATAAAATAAGAAAAAACAGAGGAGCTTTTCTTAACAAAATTTATGGATTTAAAACAGGCACTAAACGCTATCCTGGTTTATTAACAAAGTTTGGCGGAAGTAGAATAGGAAAAAGCTGTGTTATTTTTCCAATTGAACATAAAGAAGAAATGTTTGAATTAATGAGAAAATACAAAGTAGATGCAAAAACAATAGATGTTTTTATGTCATAACATTTATAAAAAAGGAAGGATTGAAATGGATGAGGTGAAATGAAAATGACTTTAGACCAAAAATTAAAAGACAGAATCAACGAAATATTGAATTCTAATAAGTTAGATACTAAATTATGTTTTGATTTTATGAGAATATTAGATAATGAGGGGAAAGATTTGCTAACTTTGGAAAAGTCAGTTAGTTATTTTGCTACCGGAAACCCACAAACAACTCCTAAAGGAATGAAGAAAAGTACAATTCTGCCTGAAGTTTATACTGCAAAAACCACATATCGTGAACTTTTAGGACATGTTGAAAACTCTGAATTTAAAAACTTTCAAAAAAGCACACAATATCAACCATTATGATGAGGTGAAATGAAAAATGAGTAAAAATAGTTATAATCCAAAAATAGCAAACGTTAAATTTAAGATAGATGTTAGCGCTTCAGATTTGGAAAAAGTAGTTTCAGAATATAAACTTACTAAGTTATTTCCAGAAAAAGAGTTTAGTTCTGATTTAGAATTATCTAGATTATATTTTGTGAATCTTGTTCAAGGAAAAGAAACTGAATTAGTTAAAGAAATAAAAGAAAAATATGGTAGTTTGCTAGAATATGTTGAAATACCTCCATTGAGAAAGCTTTGCTAATCCTGAATCGGAATGAGACTAAACACAAAGAAAAGTAGCTATAATATAGAACAAGAGGGGAAATTAAAATGTCAGAAAAACTAAAACCCATTCCACATCAAGCATTAGTTTGTGTAAGTGATAAGAAGTATTTAGAAGAATTAGTCAAGCATTACTCCGACAAAGGTTTAAGGATAGAAACTTTTTCTTATAGAGATGAGTTTCTACTGCTAACTTCAAAATCTCCAATAGATTACGCTCAACTTAGAAAAGACGTTCCTTACGAAAAAGCAAGATACATCACTCCAGTTTACGAAGGAGGAGCGTTATTAAAACCAATTATTGGCGTAGAATTCAAAAATGATTTAAGTGAAGCAGAACTTGATGACTTTTTGCAAAAAACAGGCTTATCACTTAAGAAAAAAGGAAGTTACAGATACGATTTTGAAGTGCCAGAAGGAGATGGAGAAAAAACTTTAGAAGTGTTAGAAATAATCAAAAAATATCAAAATGTCAAATCAGCATCCGCAAATTATTTAAGAATAACAAAAAGTCCTGATTTGAGGAATAGGTGAAAAATGAAACGTAAAATACAAATTTGGTATGATTCAAATATAAAACAAAAATCTACTGCGTGGAATAAATCAGTTAGTTTAGAAAAGGAAGTAGTACTTGATGTTGGCAATGACCGAGTTTTAGTTTTACAGAAGTACCATTTTGTAAGTAAAAGAAAATGGCTTACTGTTCAAGGATTTGTTGTTGAAGAAAACCAGCCAAAAAATTACGGTCTGAATAGAGTTTACACTGATGAAGAAAAAGAATCAATAGAAGAAACAATAAACAAAAGCTCTTTGGAAGGAAAAATATATTTTGATGAAGGAGGAACAAGAATAGTTTAGAGGGGGAAATGCCAAAAAAACAACACATCGATGAATACACTTCTTGGTTGAACAGCTCAAAATACTTGCAAGACAAAAAAGATTATTCAAAAAATATTTCTGAAGAAGTTAGAGGACTAGCATTAATTGTTTGGAAAGAGGAAGATAGTTTTGTTTGGTGGTATATGAATTCTAAACTAGAAGAATTAAACAACAAAACCCCTTATGAATATGCTAGATTTAATGATAATACAAAAATTAAAAGATTAATTAATGGGTTAATCAGCCCGCCGGCGGTTTAGAAATGACTTATTACACCACTCTTGACAAAGAAAAAATATCATTGACTCAATTTAGTGATGAACAGAACGAATTACTTAAAGAAATTTATGAGCTGTTCAAACAGAGTTCATATGTTTCTTTGTTTAATTTTGTTTTTTCAGAAGAGACGCTGAAAAAATTAGGAGCGAAAAACAGAGCGGGAAAATATTGGATAGATGGACAATTAAGTCAACAACCAATTTATAAAGTTGTTAAAGATTTAGAAGAACGCTTAGCGATTAATGGAGGATATTTAGGAAAAAACCCTGACGATGATTTGAGTTTTGAAGAAAACAAAAAGATTTTGGAGGATTATTTAAAATGAAAAAGATTTGTATAACAACAAACATTGAAGAATTCAAAAAAGTTCTAGACGCTAATACAAATAAAGATGCTCATGAAGATAGACGGCGCAGAATAGTTCAGAAGTACTCCAGCAAATATTCTATCGAAGATGAAGTGTTTACTTTAGAAGACAGAAGAATTCACATAGATTATCTGCCAACTATTGATGTGCTTCTCGAGGCTAAACAAAAATATAGTTCACCGAAAGAAGTTGTTGGAGGGGCGTTGTTTAAGATAGAAAAAGAGCATACAATATTTTTGACAGATACGAATGACTCTAATTTACAAAGAAATTATAGAGCTCATAAGAAAAATGCAGATAATTTAGCAGATAAGTTGTGGGTATTAAACTCTGAAGAATTCGACAATCAATTGACGCATGTCACTGCAACAATATTGAGCGGAGCATTCCACACTGTATTTGGGCAGTTCTACGGCGATTGGAGAAAATCGTTGAGATACCTTTAAAAACAAACCCCTCTTTTAATGCTTTTAGGGTTAGTTGAGCAATCAGTAACACCTAAATATTATTTAGGAGGAAAGAACAAAATGGAAGGAAAAGTAAAATTTTTTAACAAAGGCAAAGGATATGGATTTGTAAGCGGCGAAGATGGAAAAGATTATTTCGTTCATCTAACTGGATTAGAACCAGGAGTAGACTTGAATGAAAACGACGAAATCACATTCACCGTAGAGCAAGGCGACAAAGGCCCAAAAGCAGTTAAAGTTTCTAAGAAGTAATTGCAAAATATTTTTTTATTTTTTAACTTTATTTTTAATAATTATAGTAAGTGTCATTAATTTTTAGACAGATTTATATACTTGTTCTCTTTAAT
>CAYHXI010000028.1:0-13851 GCA_964360565.1 uncultured Methanosarcinales archaeon
AGTTATACTTAATTGATATATATTTAAATCTTTCGGTTTTGGAATGTTTAATGGCCAAAATTAGATATTGTAACTCCATCTAATTTACTAGACAGGATCTGATTTTTTAATTTTAACTCCTCCCCCACCACCATTCCAACTAGCAGAATCATCAATAATGTTGCTATTATCACCGTTTTTTGGTTCATGTTGGTTGTTGATTTATTTACTCGTTTATTAATATTTCCCAATGTCCTCCTTTTTCTTTACCAATTCTTTTCAGTAGTTTTTTTTCTTTAAGTTTATTTGTATTATCAATTATTTTTCTTTTTGATATTCCCACTATTTCAGATAAGTCTCTTGTAGTTACAAATTTATTTTTTTTAATTTCTTCCAGTATTTTTCTTTGATTATCGGTGACCTTATCGGTGACCTTATCGGTGACCTTGTTTATTTCTTTAGGTCTTATAAATTTCACAGTAAACCCATATTTTAAAACTTCAAATAAGACTTTAACATTATTTATTTTGCACTCCTCATTAATTCTTCTTAAACCTGTACCCCATTTTTCTATATCTGAACTTAAGTAAAGAATATTTCCTATTTGAGGATTTCTTAGAATTGAAGGAAGGTTTTTATTGATAAAATCTTGAGGTTCATATCCTTCAGGAAAATCTCCAGGATTCCATATTTCAACTTTGTCCGAATATATTGCTATTTTGTTGCTCTCTGGAGCAGAGTAATCTCTGTGGCAAAATGAGTTAACAATAGCTTCAGTTATAGCTCTTAAAGGAATTTCAGGAATTTCTTGCCTCGTTCTTTCTACGAGTTTTGCTCTCCAATTAATATGGGTTTTAATATATTCTTCAGATTGTTTGATGAGCTGAAAAATATTTCCTTTAAATTGTTTTATATCTAAGAAAGTGATTTTTTCAGGGCCTGCAAATACTGCAGCTTGTACTTCTACAGGCTCCTTTTTTGAAAACAACAATCTTGCAGCATTAGTTAATTTAGAATTTTTAACAAGATTTAGTTTTTCAAGAACCTCTTTTTTATTAGTATACTGAAATTTTATTCTTCCAGAATTGTTCGCTCTTTGAATAAATTCTCTCAATGTTGATTCATCAATTTCATCTATTAAAGATTCAGAAATTTGAGTATCCCATTTTGAAGCACTTTTTCTCAGAATCATTTTTTCTAATTCTTTCGCGCTTAATTGTTTGTTTTCATCTCCCACTCTAATGTATGCTCTTCCGTAGGCAAAATAAGGACTTTCTGAACCTTCAAAATCAATCAATACACAAGTCTTACCTTCTAAAATAAGTTTATTTATTTTTGGATAGATTTTTGGCTCTATTGAATCACTTATTGCTTTAGAAATCTCTCTAATTGTATTTTCTGTAACATCTTGTCCAACAACTTCTCCGTTATTTTTTATTCCAAAATACAACTCTCCTTTGCTGTGCTTGTTGAGAATCGCAGCTATTGAAATTACTGCTTCTTTTAATTCTGAAGTAGATTTTTTTAGTTCTAATGTTTCGTTTTCTCTGAACAATTCATTCACCTGTTTTTACTAATCATTAGCGTTTAATATACTTGTTCAATCTCAATTAGTCAGACAGTGTCTAACTTTTTAGTAAAATTTAAACTTAGCGAATTCCACCAGTTTTATACTGGTGGTTTACTAGCGTAAACCAATTAGATGGAATTCGCTAATTGCTCAAGAACCACTAGTTGTTCGGTGTCGAAGTTCAAGGCTGATTGCCTCTCACATGCCACCAGTCTTTGACTGGTGGTTCTTGACATTTTCCAGACACTGTCCAGAATTTTGAAATAATTATCCAACAACTTGTTGGACTTTTAGTAACATAATACACTTACTACTGACCACCAACTATCCCTCTCCACTCTCTGCTTTCTTTTATTCGTAAGGTTTCTTCAAAGTATCAAGTTTTGCGCAGTAGTCGTTTTTGACGTCTTTACTCCAAATGCCTTTTTGTTTGCTGGCGTCACTTATTGAAGAGTATGCTTCGCCCATTGCTGATGCCAGTGAGACTCCTCCGCAGAATGTAGACGCAGTTGGCGGTTCAAGTAAACAATTTGCTTTACAATTTACTCCTAACGCTATGCTAAGCAACTTTACAGGATCTGTAAACATCTGAGATATAACATTAACAAACTTGTCAAATAATTGGGTGTACGGAATTGCATTCCATATCTCTCCGAAAACATATGCACACTTCATTTCGCTTTTCATTTGTTTGCATTCTTCTATAGGCAATCCTCTTTCTTTTACATCTTCAATTAAGCAAGTTGCGTATCTGCAGTCGATTTGTTTTGCTTTGTCCAAATTGCGAACTATTCCTGCAGGACATAAACATAACGTACTCCAAACTATGCTGTCTTTAACACTAAGAACTTGAATGTTCTCTTTTTGACCTGTTACTCCTTCATTTTTTATTTGTTGTACTTGTCCTGTTGCTTCTTTGAATTCAGGAACGTTCAAAAATTTATCTAAGTCTGCGCACCAAGTATTGTAATTTCCTCCTATGAAACTTCCCCAATTAGTTCCTTCTGCTCCTGCTGCACTTCTACAACTTAATGCTGAGCAAAATGGGTCGAGATATTTCACCCAAGTATTTGCATATAAATCTTGAGAAGATTCTTTTGCTAAGCAAGCTGAAACTCTTTCTGCGCGTGTTAATACTTTAGTAGTGCCTGTCGGGTCTGCTGCTGCAAAAGTTTCAGCTCCAACCCAAGTGAAATGAAAAAAGTTCCAAACAGCTATAAGTCCCACAAACACGCTCTTTAACTGACATATCTTCTCAAATAAATCTAATAAATCTTTTAACTTCGAAATTACTTCAGAGTCCCACTTCGTCTTCTTTATCGCATCTTTTATTTTTTTGTCAGTTTCAGAATAAACGTCTCCTAGAGAATCGCGGTAGAAATTCAGCTTTGCTTCAACTGTTTCTTTTTCTGGATTTTTATCAAGTTTGTTATTCTTTAAAGTGTAAATTGTTAGAGGGCAACTAATTGTTTCAGTGCTGCTTGCAAATTCTTTTGGTTCTAAGATGAATGAAAGATATGGAGTGTTGCTGTTTTGAATTACTTCTAAACTTTTGATGTTATTTGATGCAAACTCTCCCGTGCAGTCTTTTTGTTTTACAGTAACAGAAGCAACTTCTGCATTTAGATCTAACGACTGCAATTCAATTTGGCAATAAACAGGATATTCTCCGAATTGAGCAACTGTTGTTCTGTCTATTTTAGAAGGCATACAATTTACTTTTCCAACATCCCAGTAGCCGTTTGGTTTTGGTTTGCCGTTTACAGTGTCATAAATCTTTACAGTTAAATCTATTTTTTTGCTATTTCCTGCTTTATCTATCGCAGTAAAAGTTATTTTATTGTCGCCGATTTTTGTTCCTTTTTTAACGTCTTGAGTGAATACACATTTTTCTTTATCACAAAGTACGCTTTCTTTGCTTCCTTTTAATGAACTGAAATCTGCTTCTGCAGAATTAACATCTTTTCCTTTTAATGTAAATTTAATAGTATCTCCTATAATTGGATAAGGAATTGCTTGAGTAACTCCTCCGACAACTTCATATGCTGCAGATAATTCTTCAGGAACATCAAGGTCTATTTTTATTTTGCTGGTGTATTCTTCAAGTCTATTTCCAAGATTGTCCGCTCCATTTACAGTTATTATTTTGTCTCCAGATTGGACTCCTGCAGGAATTGTAACGCTCCAATCACAGCTCCATTCTCCGCTGTTGCTGTTTACACATTTGTCGGGGTTTTTATTATTAAATCTAATATCTTCCACAGTTATTTTAACCTCTCCTTCAGATATTCCAACTCCTTCATTTCCATCGTCATCTAAATCACTAAATACCACAGTTATTTTTCCTTCCTTTCCAAGTACTTCCGGACTTGTACTTATGCTAGAAACCGTTGGAGAAGTTCTGTCAATAGGAAGAGTGCAAGTGAATGATTTATCTGTTGCTTTGTTTCCGTTTTTGTCAACCGCTTTAACTGAATATGTGCAAGCGTCTGTTTTCGTGATTGTAAAATCTGTGCTGAATTCTTTTTCATTTATTTTAGTCAAACTTTGTTCCACATCGCCTCCTAAATTAGATAAATCTGCAACCACTTCTTTTACATCGCTGATTCCTTCGCTGTTTTTATCTCCATCTACTTCAACAACTAATTGTGCACTAACATCGGAAGCACTTTTCAAGTGTGTTAATTCAAACACGCCGTCTTCAGACATTAATTTAGCATTTTTAATAGTTGGAGCTTTTTTGTCGTAGACAAAATCAATGCAGTCATCTGGCTGAGAAGATTGTCCAAAATAGTCTGTTGCTTTTGCGCATAATTGTCCTTGAACAAGCTGCGTTGTTGGAACATTTGTTTCAAAGCTTCCTTCAAGAGTGCATTGGCCTTTTTCTCCAGGAATAGTTTTTGAAGAACTCTTAGTTGTTCCAGTTTTAATGTAAAACTCGATTTTTTGTATTCCGCTGCATTTCTCGCCATCTGTTGTAGTATAATCAACTTGTAATTTACCGTCACTTGTGAAAGAATAATCTAATTCTGTGCTAGGTTCTTTGTCGTCGACAATTAGCGTGAACGCTTCAGTGGCTTTTAATAACTCATCATTTTCATTCCTTAATTCAACTCGATAATCATCTGGCAGAGGGTCATTTTCAGAATAAATACATTTGTTGTTTCCATCAGTTAATTGACTGCAGGAGTTAAATCTATATTCTCCAAAGTAGCTTCCATCACTTTTTTTTGAAGCCAGCCAAACATTATCATTGGATACTGCCCCTCCATCTGCTCTTTTTGCAATAACTTCAACAGTTAAAGTATCTCCATCTTTCACTATTCCATTAATATTATTTGTTCCAGAATATTTTTCTAAAGTAATACTTTGCGCGGAAGAAAAAACAGGAAGGGTCAGAACTAGAAAAATCATAAATGTTGCAATAAGTTTATTTTTTTTCATACTACTAACGACACACTACCGACTACTAACTAATTTCAACTTCTAATAAATCTTTCGAGTTTTTAATGTATTTATCTATTTTGTTTATTTGGTCAAAGTCTTGAATAAATCTGTTCTGCTCAGGAATGCTTCTCAAATCTATGGACATAAAACTAAATTCAACTGTTTTTGCATCTTTGAGCTGCTCAGGAGTTAATGTCCAAATTAGTTTTGCTTTTCCATTAGGCAGAGGCTTGTCTTCTCCCAATTTTGAATAAAATTTCATTGGCTGCTCAGGAATATTAAAACATTCTTTTTTAACTTGAATTCCTAAAACTTTTGCCTTGACGCATTTCTTTTGTGGAGGGAAAATTATTGCATTCTCTTCAGAAGGCTCAAGCATTGAATTTATTGTAACTTCATATCTTCCTGGAGAAATTCTGATTTTTTCAGAAGGTTTGTTCCAATAGATTTCTGTAACAGTCATGTAATCCTGCTCTAAACCTTTTGTTTCTTTTTTAATCATTACAGTTACGTGTTCATCTGAGTCTATATTTACTTTGTCTTCATCAACCTGCCATCCTTCAGCAGTTTTTTTAACCAACAATTTTTTCGCGCTGACTTCAAGTTCTTTGAATGGATTGACTTCGATGTTTAAATTTTTAGATTTTCCGTCAGTATCTAGAGGAAATGATGCGGTGTCGTAATTTTCTTTGAATACACTAATAGAACCTCCAAGACATCTAGGAAGCTTTGATTCAATCACTCCTTTGACGGTTTCTCCAACTGCACAACCTTTATTTGCACAATTAAAATACACTTGTGCTTTGTCGAGCGAAGTTTTTGTCGTGCTGTCAACCGCACTTATTTTTATTTTTCCGCTGTTGAAATTCTCGGGATTGCAAAAATCTCCCCCTGCAGAAGTTTCAACTATTTTTGTAGGAGTATCATCAGATTTTACTGGCTGGTTTGCACGAACATTTGCTTCAAGCATAAATCTAAATGTGTATCCCGAACCGTCAAATGCATTAGGCTGTTTAACCTCAACCATCACTGGGAAACTGACATCGTATGCGAAGTTGTATTTTTGTATGCTGAAAAGAAATAAAAACGTATTAGTTACGCTGTCTGGCAAACATAATTCTCCTGCACAGTTCAGGTCAAAATAGAGCTTCCATTCAGGAAGGTAAACAAATTTTGTTTCAAATTCTGAGAAATCTTTTCCTATTGCTATTTGTTCTAGAGGAATGTAAAAATCTTTGTTGTACAAAGTCTCAAATAATTTTGGATCTTTTGTATTTGGAGGAGCTAGCAAGTATCTGTAATTTCTTGTTCCTCCAGCTTGAAGCAAAGGAACATGTGCAGACAATATCCTGCTCATTTTTTCAGCGACTTCAGATTTGAGCCAGAAAACAATTCCTGAATTGAATGTTGTTTCGCTCTCTGGCAGACCGTCTGTTTCTAGTTTAGAATAAATACTTATTAGTTCTTTTGCAAGATTTTCTAGAAAGCTGTATTTTTGCTCTGCAAGAGTTATTGTTGATGCCAAATTTAGTATTTCATTAAGATTTAATTGAATTTTGCTTGTGAATTTGTCTAAATTTATTTGTGTATTTTGCGCAGTGACTTTTAGTTTGTACTCCAACAATACTCCAACAGTATTTTGTTGAATGTAAACAGTTGATTTAGGTTCGGATAATTCTTGAACAGAAATTCCTTTTTGCGTGAAATCTTCAAACTCTCCTAAGCAAGTTTTTATGTTTTTGTTGACGTATTTTTCAAGATTGAGCTTTATTGCTTCTCTTTTAGGAATACTTTCTGTAAGCTCGCATTTTCCAACTTCATCGCACTTGTCATCTGAACTCATGTAATGCCAATATGGAATCACTATTTTACTGTCTTTCGAGAGTTGAACTGCATTAGTTCCTTGAGTTGTTGGATTTAGGAAATTATAACTTAGAGAAGAAGAATCATAAACCCCTCCTCTTGAGCCGATGTGTCTTGATGCGTCTTCAAGAGTTTTTTCAAGACAAGCGGTTACGAAAGAAGAGACTGGCTCTGCTTCTTTTTGAACTACTGCAATAGAAGGTAAATCTCGTGATATGCTTTGGGTGGATTTTGAATAAAAATATATTCCTAATCCTGCAACTAGAAGAATAACTATTCCAAGTATTATGAAAACGGTTAATTGCCCCTTTTTATTCATATCATCCACTCTTTTATCAGATAAATCACTTTATATTTATAAATTCTTTTGTGAAGTAGTTATTAAAGTGAGTTATGGAAATGCCACTACTGTCATTCACATTGAACAAAAAGTAGCTATTTTGTGCAATGCCAATGAAAAGATTTATAAGCTTAATAGATATTGTTATTATAATGGTATCGGAAACAGAGATAAAGGAAATACTAATAAGACAAAGAGAAACAATTCTTAACAAGAAGTATGGTATAGAGCGAGAAGTTTTAACTGTTGTAGAGTCTAAGGTAAAACTGCCACACATTATTGTTTTAACTGGTCTAAGAAGAAGTGGCAAGTCTACTTTATTAAGACAATTAATAAAAAAACATTATCATGATGAAGATTTTTATTATCTCAATTTTGAAGATGAGCGGCTGTTCAATTTTCCCGCACACGAATTTAATAGACTTTATGAAGGATTAATAAATTTATATGGAAAAAAGAAAACATTCTTTATTGATGAAATTCAAAACGTAACTAATTTTGAGACTTTTGTGAGAAGGCTATATGAAGAAGGAGTTAAATTTTTTATAACTGGCTCCAGCGCAACGCTATTAAGCAAAGAATTAGGAACAAAACTTACAGGAAGACATGTTGATATTATCGTAAGACCTTTCTCTTTTTTGGAATTTTTAGAATTAAAAGAAGTTAAGATAAAAAAAGAATCTATATACAAAACTGAGACTAAAGTAGAACTCAAAAAATATTTTGAAGAGTATTTAATAAAGGGAGGCATGCCAGAATATTTGATTTATAACGATCCGGAGCTTTTAACCAGAGTTTATGAAGACACAATAATTAAAGATATTGCAGTTCGGTATAAAGTAAAAAATGTTGTCGTTTTAAAACAATTATATTCCTTCTTAACATATAATTTTGCAAATAAGTTCAGTTATAATTCCCTTAAGAAGTTTATAGCCATAAATAGCGTCAACACTATTAAAAAATTCATATCATATATCGAAGAAACTTATTTTGCCAAAACCATAACTAAATTTGATTATTCATTTAAAAAGCAGATAATGAATGATAAAAAATTCTATGTTTTAGATAATGGATTCATGGGAGTTCTTTCCCAAAAAATAACGAAAGACTATGGATGGTTATTGGAGAATTTAGTTTTCAATTGCCTAAATAAAGATTATACTGTATTTTATTATTCTGGAGAAAAAGAATGTGATTTTCTCACCGTTAAAAACAAAGAAATAAAACAAGCAATACAGGTTTGTTACGAATTAAATGAAGAAAATAAGGAGAGAGAATTTTCTGGATTAAAAGAGGCAATGGGAAAATTTAAACTCCGAGAAGGGCTACTTTTAACTAATGGCCAGGAAGACGAAATAAAATTTGGTGGAAAGAAGATAATTGTTAAACCAGTTTGGAAATGGCTGCTGGAGAAAGATTGAGTAATTAAAATCAGTTATTCAACTCGCCATAAACCTTCATCAATTGTTCATGCATTAATTCAACTATGCTTTCCTGGAAATTATGGTCTAGAATTCTGGTGTAGTAATCCAGCATTAAAAGATATTGAGTTCTAGCAAGTTCATGTTTTTCCGAATCAATTAAATCTAATGCTTTATAGTACGAATTTGCAAATGCCTGAAATAAGTTGGTTGGGGATTCCATTTTATTTATACTTATTCATCGCTTCATTGAAATAATATTGGTGAACTTTGCCGAATTCTCCACCGCCGCCCATTGCTGAAGATTGGTATGGCCTATAGTATTGGTCTGAATTGCATGTTTTAAAGCATCCGGCTCCAGAATCTATTGATTTAAATTTCGAACAATCGCTTGGGTTACGACAATTCTTTGATGTACTAACTGGATGAGCTAAATTGAGTTTATCTAATATTTCTGATATTTTGGCTCCAGCAGTATTGTATGTATCTTTAACGTTATATTCATCTTCTAATCCTGCTATTGTATGTCCTAGTTCATGTTGAATAGTTTTTATAGTTCCTGCTACGGCACCGCCTCCCATACACATTTCTATTTGTTCATCATCAATGTTAAAATAATAACAACTTGGCTGTCCATCTCCAGAATACATTGCCATAGATAAATCGCCTCCTATTTCAGGAGCAAATCCTGGAAAATCACTTTTATCTGCAGGCCTGAATTTTGTGTCTTGCAAATAAACCATTTGGTCTGCAAAAGGACAGGCGGATCTTGCGAAATTACGTGCGTTATTTATGTCGTAATCTCTTTGCATGCCCAATACATGAAGCCAAGCTCTCGCTGCTTCATTTGCTATTTTTCTCGTTATTGCTCTGTCAAAATCTCTTCCCCATCTTTTAACTTCTTTTTCAACACTCTTTCCGGTTCTTTTAACCTCTGCTTCTATTTTTTTTCCCGCACTTTCTACTTTCTGTTCAACTCTTTTCACTTCTGCTTTAACTTGTTCAGTTGTTTTAGAAACTGCTTTTTTTAACTTCTTTTTCAAGCTCGCATCTCCAGTAATATCATAAATGCTTTTGCCAGTATAAATATTTTTAACAGTTGCTCCTGCACTTAATCTTTTAATAGTATAAGGGGCGGGAACATACCACACATTAAATTTATTTTTTAATGATTTAAATGGTTCATTAACGAAGAATTGGTTGTTAAAAGAAGCAGCCAAATGCTGCATTGGAACATTTCCGAATAATACAAGATCGAGTTTATCTTGGCTTGGACCACTATATACTGTAGATATGCAGTTTGGATATTGAGGGGCTTTAGGTTGAGCCACAATAGGTTTTTGTCCTGCTAAAGAAGAAGATAATTCTAAAGATAGTAAATCTTTTCCTTCAAATTTAAAAACAATCTTTTCCTTTTTTAACTCGCTTGTACTTAAATAATTTGATAAAAATCTGATTTTTTTTAGAGCTAAATCATAATATTCGTAAGTATTTGTTACATCTTTATTGTTAGAAAAAATTCTTAATTTATTCTTAATATCTGCTGGTTTATTATTTGTAAAATCAAGATAAAAATCTAGCATCATTTCTCTAGCGTCTTCTTTAGGAACGATCTGTACAGTACTTGTTTTAGAAGGATTAAGAGGAAATGAAACTTTCGCTTTTCCAGGATAATATTTTATTTGAATTTCTGCACTTTGGACTTTTAAATCTGTTGACTTAGAAAGTTCAATAGAGGGTGTTGGTGAAGCAACAACTGGAGGTAATTCAGTTTTTGTTGTTAAAGGAATTTCCACCACTTGAATTGTATTTATGTTCATAACTGTGTTATATGGGTTTGGACTTCCTCCAACAACTACTCCAGACATAATGACTCTATTTATTGCAGGAGTTCCTTTCATATCAAGACTCATAGGATTACACGCTCCTCCTTTGCCCCCAAACCATCCGGTTGCTGGAGGAAGTTCTTTTGTGAAAAGTAATTTGCTGTCTTTATACCCTGCAAAAGAAAATTTGTAATAATTTCCAGTATTTTTGTGATAATAACAAGTTTGGCCAGTTATTGTACTTATCGTTTCAGCACCATTAAATTTTATTTCTTTAGTTGGCAATCCATTAAATAGTCCTGTTGAATAACTGAATGTTTTAGGTGCGACAACTGCTCCAGTTAAAGAATCATCTGGACTGTAGATGCTCACAAATCCTCCTAAAGCAAACAAAAAAACTAATATTACTAAAGACAGTTCAACGCTTGGTATTTTTGACATTTTATACCTCTTTTAAGTTTATAAGTTTAATATTATGATTCTATTACCGATAACTATATAAATTTAACTTACAAGTAAACTAGAATATGGCAAAAAAGAGGTCTCCAGGCATTAATGTTAATTCTATGAGCATGTATATATTTTTAGCGCTGTTTGCAGTTGTGATGTATTTATCATATTTAGTTGTGGTTCCCTTTCTTAATGCATTATTGGGAGGGTTGATACTTGCGTATTTAACTTATCCGATTTATCAGAAATCTTCTCATGTTGTAAAAAGTGAAACTCTTAGAGCAGTGGTTTTTACAGCGATTATTTTCCTGCTGATTTCAATTCCTATAATTATGCTGGTGTCTAACTTAACAAGAGAATCAGTGTTTAAAGAATCAAAAGAATTGTTCAACACAGTAAGTCAAAGAATATCTGTTGGAAATATTTTGGGAATAGATTGCAGAGGAGAAATCTCTTTTGCATGCGACGTGAATTTATTCTTAAATGATATGGTTCAAAGTCAGCAAGTTAAAGATTTCTTGACTTCGGGAATTGTAGAAGTGATATCTTTTTCCACAAAAGCAGCATCAACAGTTCTTCTTTCTCTGCCCAGGCTTTTCTTAGAATTCGTTATAGCTATTCTTACAATGTTTTATGTTTTAAAGGATGGAAAAGATATTGGAATAAGATTAGCAAAGCTTTCTCCTCTGAAAACTCATCACCAAAAACAATTATTAAAAAGATTTCAAGATATTTTATTTGCAGTAGTTTATGGAACTTTATTTGTTGCAGTTATCCAAGGAATTTATGCAGGAGTTGGATTCGCGTTGTTTGGAATTGAGAATGCTGCAATAATTGCCATTCTAGTAACTTTTTTCGCACTGATTCCAGTTCTAGGAACATGGGTTGTTTGGGTTCCGGTAGTTTTCTACTACATTTTGAGCTCGAGCGGAGGAGGAGATTTTGAAATTGTAAAATGGATTTTCCTAATTTTGTTCGGCCTAAGCATATCTACTGTTGATAATATTATTAAGCCAATATTTATCGGAGGCAGAGCAAGAATAAATGCCCTTTTGGTTTTTGTAGCTGCAATAGGAGGAGTATGGTTTTTTGGAATACTTGGATTTATATATGGGCCGATAATTATTGCGCTTGCAAAAGTATTTTTTGAAATATATGAACAGGAGCATTTGTGCCCAAAATAAAGAGGAAAAATGAAATTAAAAGTAAAAGATATGGACATTGCAACAGGAGGAGCACATGTAGTTATTCTCCATCATGATGATGCTCGACTTTTTGATTTACACCATATGGATAGAGTAATGGTGAAGAAAGGCAAAAAATTTTGCGTTGCAGTTCTAGATATCGCAGAAAGTGCACGTGCAGTGCCAAGAGGATGTATAGGATTACTGGAAGAAGTTATAGATGAATTAGATGTGAAGAATGGAGAGGTTGTTGATTTTTCTCTCGCAAAAAAACCAAATTCTGTTAATTTAATCAAGAAAAAACTTGAAGGAGAAGAACTCAATTATGACGAAACTTTAGAGATCGTGCGAGACATAACTCAAGACAAGCTTACAAGCATTGAATTAACAAGTTATGTTGTGGCAAATTACGCAAAAGGAATGTCTCAAAAAGAAATCGTAGACTTAACAAATGCAATGGTTGCCACAGGAAATAAACTTGATTTTAAAGGAGAGATGATTGTTGATTTGCATTCTATAGGAGGAGTGCCAGGAAACAGAATTACGATGATAGTTACTCCAATAATTATTGCGGCAGGATTGAAAATGCCAAAGACTAGCAGCCGAGCAATTACTTCTCCTGCAGGAACTGCAGACACTATGGAAGTTTTCTGTCCAGTAAGCGCTTCAATTGAAAAATTGAAAGAAATGGTTGACAAAGTAGGCGGATTTATTTTATGGGGAGGAGCGGTAAATCTTGCTCCTGCAGACGACAAAATAATAAAAGTAGAGCATCCTTTGAATATTGATGCTGAAGGGCAAATGCTTGCGTCTATAATGGCTAAAAAAGCCAGCGTAGGAATAACACATCTTATTATGGAAATTCCTATGGGTGCAGGAGCAAAAGTAAAAACAGAAAAAGACGCAATTCATTTAAGAAATCATTTTGAACATTTAGGAGTTGAGCTGGGAATAAATCTTTGCGTAATGATGACAAATGGTTCGGAACCGGTTGGAAATGGAATTGGACCAGTTCTTGAAGCTATTGATGTGCTGAAAGTTTTAAAGAATGAAAACGGTCCAAAAGATCTCCGTGAAAAATCAATTTCTTTTGCTGGAGCACTTTTAGAACACTGCGGAAAAACAAAAAAAGGAGAAGGATGCGCATTTGCAACAGGACTATTAGACAACGGAAGCGCGTACAAAAAATTTGTTGAAATGATAATTGCGCAGGGAGGAAAGACGCCTGATTTGAAAAAGTTGAAATTAGCTAAAATTAAGAAAGATGTTATTGCTAAGAAATCTGGAAAAATAATTTCTATAGATAATTTCGCAATATCAAAAATAGCTCGACTTGCAGGAGCGCCAACAGATGCAGAAGCAGGAATATATTTGTACAAACATGTTGGAGACAAAGTGAAAAAAGGAGAGAAATTGTACACTATTTACTCCAAAGGAAAAGAATCTCTAAAGTATTCTGTTGAAATGAGTCAAGAAGTTGAAGCGGTGGATGTGAAGTGAGAATTCTGAAAGTAAATTGATCTGTAGATTGTTCTTTTAAACTTCTTCAACTTTGCCTTGAAGAATGTCTTTGAGCCCTGTAATTATATCTTTCAATAAACCTTCTTTTAATTCCTTTTTTTGTTTCACTTCACTTCCAATCCTTCTGCTTTGTAATCGTTCATTCTTTTACGCAGCATTATGTTCAATGCATTGAGTTGAATATCTAATCCTCCTGCATATGCATGGTCTGCAGTTACTGGAACAAAATTGCTGACATCGACTTGTTTGT
>CAYHXI010000029.1:0-4426 GCA_964360565.1 uncultured Methanosarcinales archaeon
CGAAACGGTCGACTTCTTTACCGCCCTTGAAAAAAATAACACAAGGGATGCTCATAACGTCATACTTTTGCGCGAGGTCTTGATTTCCATCAACGTCTACTTTGAAGAATTTAACTTTTCCTTTATATTCTTCAGAAGCTTTTTCAAAAATGGGAGCTAACATTCGGCAAGGGGAACACCAAATTGCGAAATAATCGACGACAACCGGCTCTTTACTATGCAGAACTTCTTTCTCGAAATCTTTTGCACTTAATTCTTTAACCATTTTATTTACCTCCTTGAATTGTTCTCGAGGATGTTCGCTGAACTTGTTCAGATTTACTTACAAAATTTTTATTTGAAGAAGTTCTTTGAATTTGTTCAGAGTTACCTCCAACAGTGTGAGTATCGAGTTCTCTTTTTACCAAATTAGGCCTTCTTTCTCCTTGCTCTATTAAATACTTTTTCAAATTTTTATCTAAATCAGTAAATTCATCTGCAGCTTCGATTAATTTTCCGCTTGCGCTTTTGCCAAATGCCATTACTTCAACTCTGCATCCTAACGCTCGCTGTAGATGTTGAACTAAAGGAACAAAATCTCCGTCTCCACTGATGAGAACAATAGTATCTAGCTTTGGAGCTAATTCTATCGCATCCATTGCAATTCCAATATCCCAATCTCCTTTTTTTGCTCCGCCGGCGAAAACCTGCACATCCTTAGATTTTATCTCAAAGCCGAAGTTTTCCAGCGCTCCAAAAAAAGCTTCTTTATTAGTTTCTTCAGATCTAATAACATACGCAATAGCCCTTATATGCGTTCTTCCTTTTATAGCATCCTGAAATAAAGCTTTAAAATTTACTTTAGAGTTGTACATAAATCTTGCAGAATAGTACATGTTTTGAACGTCAACAAATACACCAACTCTTTGACCTTTTGGATTTCTTAGCATAGTTCACCTCTTTTTGTTTTTTTATTTAAAAATAATTTTAATTAATTCTCTCAACGCTGCAGAACCTTCTTTATCGGTTGAAAGTACAATGACACTTTGTTTGCAAGAATCGAAAGCAGCGTTGTGATTACAAATTAATCTGGCTGATTGAACTCCTGCAATGATTTTTTTAGGAGTGGCTTCAACAACATATTGTCCTGCATGAGAGTTAACAGACAGAATATAATCTTTATTTTCAATTAAAAAAGAATCTCCGAGAAGTTTATGTTTATCTTCAACTTCAGTGTAATCTTTTGAATACTGCATAGAAAAAGAATTCGGACCTAAACTTTCTGCTTTGCGAAGAAATCTTGCATAAGAAAGTTCTCCACTCATTTCTTCTTTAATGACATCCAATAAATCAACATTATTTTCTTTCGCAAACTCTTCAGCAATTGTTTCAAGTTCAGTTATTGGCATCTTTTACCCATTAAAATCTGATTATTTATAAGCTTTATCAATTAATGTACGCTAACTTCTTCAGGCTTTTAATCGACCTTCTGAAACAATAGCAAGCAAGAGTTGTATTAACAACTGTTCCTCCGACAAGCAACCCTGCATTTTCTAGATTGCCGAATTTTATAGGAAGCCAGCTCGCAATTGCAAATTCTGAAGCAGCATAAGCTGCTCCACAACCGAAAACAAAATAAACTGCAGCATCTCTCTTGCAAGAGTTTATCTTGAGAACATGTTCCGCTCTGAGTTTCTCTCCTCTTTCATCTTCTTCATAAGCATCTTTAATTATTCGTTTAACTTCCTGCTCAAGCTCTCCATCCTCATCTCCTTTTTCAGACATGCCTTAACAATAGCGCAACTAATTTAAATTCATTTAGGTATTAGACCACATATATGAAAAATCAGGTGACTATCTTGACTATTGTCGTGTTATTTGCACTCTCAGGATTATTTTTAACTGCACAAAATTCAGGATATGTGACTTTCGAAAGCAGAGTGTTTGAAAACTTTCTATATAATGTAAACAGCATTCCTCTTTTTGTTGTGAGCACAAATTTCAGTACAACAGAATTAGAATACTCTAAAATTTTGCAGGAGATTGTCTACAAAAGAATGTCAAGCGATTTAAGACCGAAAACAATTTACAGAGTGCCAATAGACCTTCCAACCGCTCATCTTGAGATTGGAGATACTATAGGCAAAGTAATGTCTTCTTTAACTGAGCAGAAGATGCTTCATTTCGGCAAGCCTCAAAGAACTTTTGTGCCCAGGGGAGCGTTAAATAAAGAAGGAATTTTATTGGATAACGAAGCGTATGCATATACAAGATATGATAAAATTGTTATGGGAAACCCATGCAAAAACGGATTCATGATGGAATATCTTTATGATGTAAGCAACTGCAGTCTTGCATTTGTTAATACTAATAAATTCATAAGGTTGTTCAACGAAGACGGAAGAAGAACACTTATTTTAGGAGCGAAAACGGATGAGGATTTTAAGAGCTTGGTTTTGGAGATAATTTGATTTGAAAGTTAGATTTATAAATAACTACAAACTACACACGAACAACGACCAACTAAAAACCAGATAAGGCTTCGTAGCTCAGCCGGTAGAGCGAGTGACTGTTAATCACTAGGTCGCCAGTTCGAGTCTGGCCGAAGCCGTGGAATTATACAATAATTTAAGGAGGGGTTTAATATGACTGCAATCATAAATAAATTATCACGAGAACAATTAGTAGACTTAGTTGGAAGAGATTTTGAAGAATACCGAAAAGTTTTAGACAGAGTAGATCCAGGACACGGTTTGCTTAATCCGAGTGAAGTTCTAGAAAGCATAGTCAATTATGGAGTTCCACTGCCTGAAGGTAAAGAACTTTTGCCTAAAAGAGATGGAGAAACAAAAAGTGGAGATATTTGGGGAGGAAATTATAATATTTTCTATCTTTCTCTTGGACAAACACAAGATGGACTTGAAGTTTTTGTTGAATTAGGCGGAGACACTTTTGAGCAAGGAACAGTACACACTATGAATCGTGATTCGTCTGAAAACCGAAATGGTTACGGACATATGCAAACAATTTTTCCTAAAAAATAAGAATTCAATCAATCTCTCAATGATTTTTTGAGATAATTTTATAACGTCTTATGTTTTTTTAGCTACAATGGACCTCGAAACAGTAAAAAAGGTGGCAAAGATTGCTCACTTGGCATTAAATGAAAAAGAAGAAATACAGTATTTGAAAGAGTTAAATAACATTCTAGAATCATTCAAAATAATTGATGAACTCGATACAACAGATGTTGAAAGTTCCCTCCACCCAATTAAACTAAAAAATCATGAAAGAGAAGATAAAATAGAATCTTCAATTTCTCAAGAATCTGCTCTTTCGCAAACTAAACAAAAGAAGGACGGCTTTTTCATCGGGCCGAGAACAGTATGATATTAAAAGAATTTCTAGATGAAGTTAGAAGAGGAAATATAGACATCCAAGACTACACTGCAAAAGCAATTGAAGAAACAAAAAAAATAGACAAAGAACATAATTATATTAATGTGATAAGCGAAGAATTAGCTCATTCGCAAGCAAAAAAATCAAGCGGAAAATTAAAAGGACTCTTAATAACAGTCAAAGACAATATTTGCGTGAAAGACGTTGAAAGCACCGCCGGCTCAAAAATTCTGAAAGGTTACTCGCCGAGATTTAATGCGACAGTCATACAAAAATTAGTAGACGAAGGAGCAATCGTTCTCGGAAAAACAAGCATGGATGAATTTGGATTCGGAAGCTTTAACACGAATGTAGGAGTTGGATTTAGAACCCCAACAAATCCGCATAATTCTTCGAGAGTTACTGGAGGCTCTAGTGGAGGCAGTGCAGGAATTACTGCAAAAACGAATTTTGTTCACGCAAGCATAGCAGAAAGCACCGGAGGCTCAATAGAATCACCTGCAAGTTTCTGCGGCGTAGTAGGATTCTGCCCAACTTACGGAAGAGTCAGCAGATATGGATTAATATCTTATGCGAACTCTTTGGACAAAATAGGTCCGATGACTAAAAGTATCGAAGACAGTGCATTTCTTCTCGATTTCATGTGCGGCCACGACTCAAAAGACAGCACAAGCTTAAACGAGTCTTCAGACTTCAACAATTTTTCTTCATTCGTTAGCAAACCAGTGAAAGGAATGAAAATAGGAATAGTCAGCGAAGCATTTGGAGAAGGAGTTGACGAGAGTGTTAAAAAAAGTGCGCTTGACTCAATAAAAAATCTAGAAAGCAAAGGTTGCAAAATAGAAAAAATTTCTCTTCCATTTGTCCAAAAATATTCTCTCGCGGTTTATTATCTACTGGCAACCGCTGAAGCTTCAACTAATCTTGCATGTTTTTCTGGACTAAGATATGGAGCAGAAGGAGAAATAAAAGGACTGCACTTCGATGACTATTTCACAAAAATAAGAACAGAAAATTTCGGAGAAGAAGCAAAAAGAAGAATCATGCT
>CAYHXI010000029.1:4526-13624 GCA_964360565.1 uncultured Methanosarcinales archaeon
TCACAAAAATAAGAACAGAAAATTTCGGAGAAGAAGCAAAAAGAAGAATCATGCTGGGAACATTTGCAAGAATGAGCGGGTATCGCGCAGAATATTATCTAAAGGCCACAAAGATAAGAACAAAAATAATCGAAGAATACAAAAAAGCATTGAAAAAAGTAGATTGTTTGATAACACCAACAATGCCTATTGTTGCTCCAAAATTTGACGAAGTGAAGAAATTAACTCCTCTGCAAAACTACATGATGGACGTTCTCACAGTAGGACCTAGTCTTGCAGGACTGCCTCACGCAAGCGTTCCTGTTGGAAAAGCAAAAAATCTTCCTGTTGGAATGCAAATAATTTCAGACCATTTCCAAGAAGGCAAAGTAATTCAGATGGGGAGCGGACTGAAATGATAAAAGCAGAAGAAAGACAAGTAATGATTGGTCTAGAAATTCACATTACTTTAATGACTAAAACAAAACTGTTCTGCAGCTGTCAAACAGTTCAAAATTACGAGTTAACTATATCTGCTGATGAAGGATTTGTTCCTCCAGCAAATACATTTGTCTGCCCAACTTGTTTAGGACACCCTGGCTCTAAACCTGTTGTAAATTCTAATGCAGTAAAAAACAGTATGAAACTTTGCCTCGCAATGCAGTGCAAGATTTCTCCCTCGCTAATATTTTCTCGAAAAGCATATTTTTATCCAGACTTATCTAAGAATTATCAAATCACTCAATTTGAAGAACCTCTCGGAAGAAATGGAAAACTTTTGTTGCAGAGCGGACGCGAGATAGAAATATCGAGAATTCACTTAGAAGAAGACCCTGCGTCTCTTGAATATCCTGAAACAATCACAACCTCTCAATTTTCGCTCATAGATTACAACAGAGCAGGAAATCCCTTGTGCGAGATTGTTACTTCGCCAAACATAAACAACCCTCAAGAAGCCAGAGAAGCATTAAACCAACTCATAACAATCATCGAATATTTGGGAATTTTTGACCAAAGATATTGCAGCATAAAAGCAGATGCAAACATTTCTATAAAAGAAAGCAGTTTTACTCGAGTAGAAGTAAAAAACATAACCAGCTTTAAAGAAATAGAAAGTGCACTAAATTTTGAGATTACGCGACAAAAAATGCGTGTAAATCGAGGGCTGAAAATAGAGCGAGAGACTCGAAGCTGGGATGCAACAAGCAAAACAACAAAACCTTTGCGAACAAAAGAAAGCGAGGAAGACTACGGCTACATTTTCGACCCTGACCTTTGCCCAACAGAAATAGGAAAAGATGCAATAGAGCGAGTTAAGAAAGAAATCCCTGAGCTTCATTTCGAAAAAATAAAAAGATTTGTTAAAGAATACAAAATAGCTAAAGATGATGCATTAGTGCTTTCATCAGATATTATCTTAGCGGACTTATTTGAAGAAATCTCTAAAAAAGTAAATGCTCAACTAACTGCGAAATGGTTGCGTCGTGAATTATTAAGAGTATTAAATTTTGCAGATAAAACAATACGAGACGATGCAATAAATAAAGAACACTTAACTGAATTGCTTGAATTATTGAATGCTAAAAAAATAACTGAAAGAACCGCTCAAAAAATGATGAATGAATTAATCAAAAAAGATTTCTCGCCGAAAGAAATTGTAAGTTCTCAGCAACTTGGAAAGATAGATGACAAAAAAGAAATTCAAAAAATGTGTTCAGAAGCAATTAAAGAAAATCCTAAAGCAGCAGCTGATTTTAAATCCGGCAAAGAAGAATCGCTGCATTTCTTATTCGGACAAGTCATGCGAAAAACAAACGGCAAAGCAGAGCCGAAGATTGTGAAGAAAGTGTTGAAGAAATTATTAGTTTGATCACTTCTTAATAAAATTCCATTTAGTATCGACAGTTAACACTGCTTTTACATTTTTCTGTCCATTGTCGCTGATAACTTGAGAGAGTTCTAGAGAAAGACAATAATCAGTTAGTTCTCGCACTTCATTAGGAGTAGACAGTATGCCAACACTTGCAGAAAGCACTCCCTCTAGATAATGAGTTCTTTTTTGAGGACGATATAATGTAATCGAGTGATATTTTTTATCCAAAATCTTTCCTGCGTCTTCAAAACTAACTCCTTTTTCTCTGAAAATTTTTAAATCGTTAAATAACTCTATAGCGTCTGTTTTCTTAGAGAGTTCCAAGTCTAAGTAGTCCTGCCTTGTTTTTTCAACCCAGCCACTCGACATCCTGATTTCGTACTGTAAATAATCATCTGGAGTTACATACAATTCAGATTTCCAAGCATCTTGAGTTTTAATACTGCAGTATAGTTTGCCACTGTCAAGCTCGCCCAAATCATATTTCAGACCTCTTAATTTTGATAATGTCTGCATAACAACACATACTTTTTCTTCCAGAGTTTGTTCAATAAATTCTTCTCTAAGTTCAGAAATCTTTTTATCGCTCACTTCTTTTCTATTTAACAAAGTAAGAACAATTTCTTTACCCAATATGCTTCTTTCATCCCTCGCTTTATAAATCCACAAAAAATCCTCGAAAATAGTTCTATCAGCCATTTATATCATAAAGAATAAAAGAATTAATAAAGATTGTGTATTTACTAAAAATTAATCCTTTGCTTTTACTTTATCCAACCCTGGCAAAGGATTAAATAAAAAGTCTAAAGGAGTTGTTATTCTATCCCAACCTAGAACATGAGAAGGGTCTTCAAAAGTTATGTATCTGAAAGTATCTCTTGCTTTAACTAAAGAATTTTTTATTTTTTCATTTAATTCTGTATTTATTTTTGGAATTACCACCTCGTTCAAATATTTTGATTCTTGACTTTAGTTATTTCATCTTTATCAAAACCAGCTTCCTCATACGATCCTTTAGTAACTAAATCATCATAAATTTCCTCAGGAGTTCTTTCTGTTTTAAACATTGATCACCACTTCAAAAGGCTCTAAAGACCCTTTAATATTAAATCCTTTTATTATGTTAGGGATTAATTTAGGATCCAATTCTTTCTTCATCTTTTTGGCGTCAAAATAACTGAAAAGTTGTATTTCTCTTATAAGTTTATTCTCGAATTTTCCTTTTTCAAAGTGTTCATCTTCTCCATATATGAACAAATCCACGTCGCTCGATTTGCTCCAATCTCCTCTTGCAAAGCTTCCAAAAACAATTGCAGTTTTTATTTCATCAATAGATGATAATTGTTCGAACAATCCGGAGTTTTTAAGCAACTCTAACCCATACAATCTTTTTTCCAATCTGAAATTAGACGATTCTCTATTTGCCACATAATAAGGCATTTTACCTTTGGACTTTATTCTAGTTATAATTTTTTCTTTTAATAATTTTTTGAGAAAATAATTGGTTCTTTCTCTGCTTATTTTTAGTCTTTTAACTATTTCTTCAAAATGCCACCTCTTAAGAGTTTCTTCAAAAAATAATCGCTTCATTAAATCTTCCATAATAGTACGATAAATCATACTAATATTTAAAACTAACGGTTTCAATGACAAAAAGAGCAGTTTACGCCACTCTTCAATCCCACGACAAATTATTCACTACCAACTATCTGCTAACGGGCCCCACGGGATTTGAACCCGCAACCCTCTGATTTCTTCTTTTGAATTAAGAGTCAGATGCTCCACCGGGTTGAGCTAGGAGCCCATATGATGTGTAAGAAAATAGCGAGATTTAAAAATCTACTTGAGTGTTTGGGACTGTGATAATCATAAAATGAAAGAATCAAACAAAGAAAACAACCTAGAAAACATCGTACAAGAAAATAATTACAACAACTCTTTACTTAGAAGATGGGCCGTAGATACTTCTTTCGCACACATGGTGTATACACCAATATTTGCAGTAGCTGAACATCTTTATGTAGGAATGAACAATGAAGATTTAATTAAATCTAGAGGTACAGGACTTATAGTTGGTTCAGTAACTACATTAGCATACACTTTATTTGCAGATTGGCTTTTGAAAAAATGCAATGTAACTAAAGAAAGCTCTAAGCTTAAAAGATATTCTGTGGAAACTTTAGGAGGCTTTGCAGGATTTGCACTAGGTCTCGGAGGCTACTATGGAATCTTAAAAATACTTGGCATTCCTCCAGAACAAAACGAGAAAGCACTTGAAGCCAGCATATTTATCACTCTAGCAACAACATATCATTTTCGTATCGGCATGAACAAATGGAGAAAATACTGGAATGTTAAACCCGCTGTGGATGAGTAGAAATTCAAAAAGCTTTTAAATAAAATGACCTTTTCAGTATTAAAATGGTAAAAGTTGTTGAAAAAACATTGGACGAAAAAGCTTTAGAAGACAGACAGAAAATGCTTGTAGGATTAACTAAGGATGTATTGGGAGCAGAATCTGTTTGCATCGAAACAGTCATAGGATTCAATGTAAATAGCGGAATTTTCGTGAGTGCATTTAAAGATATAGTTTCAGTTTATGAAGAAAAATATTTTGACACTGCAATGAAAATAGCAGAAGCATACGAAGTAGTAACTGGTAAAGAATTCACTGTAAAGAAAAATTATTGATTCTTCAAAACTTCAACCAATCCTTCAACGTCATCACATCGAGTCATTTTATTTCTTAATTCTCCCCCGCCGACCACTCCTTTAGTGAATGACAGAGACTTAAGTTTTATTGATTTGAAAGACATAGAGTATTTTCTAGCAATCTCTAAGTATTCCGCGAATTGTTGCAGTCTATTTTCTTTCTGATAACTTCCAGTTTTCAAATAATCTTCTATTTGTTTGAAAATATAAGGATTGCCTAAAGCTCCACGAGCAATCATTATAGCATCAACTCCGCTGAATTCCAGTTTTTCTTTAAAATCCTCAGGAGAGAAAACATCTCCATTTCCAATTACAGGAATGTTAACTTTTTCTTTAACTTGCTTTATTATCTCCCAGTTTGCTTTGCCAGAGTAGCCCTGCTTTTGAGTTCTGCCATGAATTGCAATCGCAGCTCCGCCAGAGTCTTCGACCATTTTAGCTATTTCAACTGCGTTGATTTTATTATCACTAATTCCAGTTCTAATTTTCACAGTAACTGGTTTGTTAACTGAAGAAGCTAATTTATTGACAAACTTTCCAATTAATTCAGGATTGTTAAGCATCGCACTTCCAGCTCCTGTTTGTATAACTTTCCAGGCTGGACAACCGCAGTTAACATCAATGACATCAAATTTTTCCTCAACAAATTTTGCAGCTTGAATTATTTCATCCACATTGTGCCCAAACAATTGCACAGCAACAGGAGCTTCAGAAGGGTCAACTTCAACTAATTTAAGGCTGTTTTTATTCCCTCGAACTATTGCTGCACTGCTAACAAACTCAGTATACGTCATTCCAGCACCATATCTTTTAGCAAGAGCCCTGAACGCAACATCAGTAACACCAGCCATCGGACTAAGAACTGCAGGAAACTTTAGTTTGGGGAATGAGCTCATAATAAATATTCAATTCGTAATGTTTATAAAACCTGCAGTCAATAATAAAACCATGCCCTCAAAAATACTTCTTCCGCCGCAATACGAAGATACTCTAGAAGGTTCTTTGATTTTTCTCGCAGGACCAATTCAAGGAACTTGGGATTGGCAGTCTGCTGCAATAAAGTATTTTCAAAAGAATTCTCCTGAAATCAACATAGCTTCGCCGAGGAGAAATGATGAAAGTTGGAAGTTTAACTACAACGAACAAGTTGATTGGGAGACGTTTCATTTAAATCAAGCTGCAGAAGAAGGAGTAATCCTTTTTTGGATGGCAAAAGAAACAGAACACGATTGTGGAAGAGCATATGCTCAAACAACTAGATTTGAATTTGCAGAATGGAAAACAAAATATCAGGTTGATGAAATAAAAATAGCAGTAGGAATAGAAGAAGGATTTACAGGGGCTAAATATATTAGAAGAAGAATGTCTCAAGACTGCCCAGAAATAACTATTTGTAATTCTTTAGAAGAGACTTGTGGAAGAGCGGTTGAATTATTAAATTGATTTATTATTTACAAAATCACTCTCGAACTACAAAGTTAGTGAGCTGAGTGATTTTGTCTCTATGTGCGCAGCACCTGAACTGAAAAATTCTAAATTATTAAAAACAACATTCTCAGAAAACAATCTCAACCACATTGCTCTTCGTTGACCTTTCTAAATGTGAAGCTATCTCGAACTTAGCAACTGCTATTGGAAGAGTTAAACCTTCTAGGATGCTTAATTGATTCTTAATTCTATAAGTGATAAGAACATCTCCTTTAGGATCTATTGAATCTATTTTCCAATGCAAAAGCGAGCCCTGCTGGGTGGGAGTTGGGTCTTTGTACGGCTGCAATGTACCTGGTTCTAAATGCTTGACAAACTCTGCAAGCTTTGGAACCATATCAATAATTCTTATGTTATTAACATGCTTTGAACTTCTGTTCTTGATTGACAAAATCACTTTTAATTCAGATATTCCGCCTTCTTTCGTAGTTACTATCTTGGCTTTTTTCTTTAAAACAATCGGGCTTCTGAGCAGGAAATAAGTTATTAAGGCGCACAACACGATTATTCCAAATACAAACAAAGGCCAGTAATTTGTAGTTAAAATAATTGTTTGAGTTTCTCCAACATTCAATAGAACTTCCCATTTATACTCTCCTGATTCTCTTTTTGCATCAGGAGAAACTTTAGTAAATAGTGAAGACAGGAAAGATTTTTTTTCAGCAACTGATTCTTTTCTAGCGATATTTCCAACATTCTCTAAAGAAACTTTAACAGTTCTCTTCAAGAAACTTTTTTCTTCACTTAATTTTTTATCAACATAACCATAAGAAACTATTTCATACTCTTCAAGAGGAATATCAAATTGATAGCTTCGTTCTCCCTCATACGCAAACAAACTTACTTTCATCAAATCTTTCTGAGGAGGAGTTCTTTTATCTAGCACTAAATTAAACGCGAGTTCTTTTTTTTCTAAAGGAGCTAAAGTGGTTACAACGTCTTTGTTCAATAATTTACTTCTCAATTTAACATCTAATTTAGATAAATCTCTCATGTTTTGATTTTCCAGCAAAAGTGCGATAACAACTTCTTCAGAAGGATTAATCTGTTTGTTTAGTTTCAACACTCCCTTCATAGCTGGAATGTAGCCTGATTTGTCTCCATAAGGATCCTGCAATTTAAGTCTTATAACTTTTTTAACTAAATTAGAAGTTCCCGCTTGTCTAACTGTTAAAGGAATTCCATAATAACCTGGAGAAACATATATTGGTCTGACAAAAACTTTAACTGACACTCCATCTTTTCCAGGAGGAATAGACAGTGCAGTTTCAGTTTGAATATCCCAAACAATATCTTGAGAGAATAATTCGAAAGTTTCTGGACTTGCGCCTTCATGAGCAATTTTTAAATTAAAAGTAGCAGTTTCGTTTGCTTTAATTGATTCTTCCTCAGGAGATATCTCAGCAGTAAAAGCAACATTTGCAGAATAAACTAATGAACTACAAAGAACAGTCAACAGCAAAAACAATAATAGTTTTCTCATCCCACGAATCACCTTTTAATTAACTAGATACTACAAGGTTGTTGAAGTTTATAAACATTTCGAGTCTTTGGAAGTAAGTTTTATATCTGTGAACATCAATACATAACTAAAATGCCCGAAAGCATACAAGAACATAATGGAAAATATCGATGGCCTTTATTTAATATTCTTGAAGATTTAGTAAATCAAGGAGGATTGAACGAGGAAGATTTAGGAGTGAGCAACGAATTCGAGTTATTTTACAAAAACAATCCTTTAATAGTTGATCATGATTACAAATTCGGACTAAAAATCGCATCTCCAAAATATTCAGAAGAATTAATTAATGCATTCTCAAAAATTTTAGACTTAAAGCCATTCTGTAAATATAAAACAAACAATAGTCCTGAATGGATAGTATACGAATGGCATAAAACAAATCCTATGATGAGATATTTTGATTTAATGGAAAAAGAAGGGATTGAAGGGTTGGAGGAGTTGTAATTACTTATTTAAATCATATCCATATAAAACTATCGAAATAAATTTTCTCCTCTCAAAAACACCTCATAAAATGGAACTACTTCTATTTCTTTGCCATCGATTTTCAATTGCTGTGAAGTATCATAAGTTATTATTAAGCCTTTGTTAACATTGAATTTTTTCATAAATAATTTCAGCGGTTTATAATCTGTTTTAGAATATTTTATCTCTATTGGAATAACTTTTTCATCTTTAATTTTTATAACGTCCACTTCATTTTTGTATTGGTCTCTCCAAAAAAATTCTCCTTCTAAATTAAGTACAATTATTGACTCGAAGACTTTTCCAATAAACTCAGATTTATCAATAATCTCAGGTAAAAGTATTACTGGATAATATTTTTTCAATTTTCTCTGAGTTTTTCTTGTATTTTTTGAGAAATTGTAAAGTTTTCTTATCAAAAAAGATTTTTCAAGGTACGACAAGTAAGATATAATGGACTGCCTTGAAATGGATAATTCTCTTGACAAATCTTCTATGTTAAGCATTTCACCAGGATTAAGAAGAATTATTTTGAACAAATCATCAAGCGCTGCACTGTTTTCTACTTGAAAAATCTGAGGAATATCTCTGTAAATTATTTTTTCTATTACATTTTCTTTCAAATATTTTTTAGCGAATTCCTTGTCTTTTCCTATTAGTTCAGGAAAACCATTACAAAGAAGATAATTATTAAACTCTCTCAACATTTCTTCTCTATACAAAGCAAAATTATCGAACTTTTTTCCTGCAAAATCAAGATATTCTTTAAATGTTAATTGTTTAATATTGAACTCGAAAAATCTGCCGGCTAAACTTTCTCTTGTTTTTTTCATTATAAAAAGAGACTCTGAGCCTGAGATGATTATTTTTACATTTTTAAAATTATCATATATTCTTTTCAATTGCTCCCCCCAGTCAGAAACTTTTTGTATTTCATCAAACAGAAACAAATAACTGCCTTTATTCAAATCTTTATTCATCAATCTAGAGTAAATGTTGATAACTTCTTTTATTTTTGCATTTCTAAAATCATCAAAAGAAAAGTAAAAAATATTTTCT
>CAYHXI010000030.1:0-13437 GCA_964360565.1 uncultured Methanosarcinales archaeon
CCCTTGTGTTATTTTTTTCAAGGGCGGTAAAGAAGTCGACCGTTTCGTCGGCGCAGTTGGCGAACAAACCGTAAAAAAGAAGATTAAGGACGCGTTTGGGGTTTAGTTAAATTACCTCTATACAAATTACCAACCATTACAGCCCCAATCTGGATCGTTATTTGTGCTCCAAGGGTCGTATCTTGGTTTTTCTGGCGGTCTTCTTGTATCTCCTTTGTACCCCCATCCTTCGCAACCCCAGTCAGGGTCGTTATTTGTGCTCCAAGGGTCGTAATACTCTATGCCGTAATCCTTTATTGAATCTCTGTGAGAATCCAAGAAATTACTTTCAGTTCTTCTTTCATATAATCTATCTTCTAAGCTTTTAGATTTTTTTTTAGTTTTGTTTTTTTTCTTATTTTTCGACATTTTGAACCTCTCCGTCATGCTATTGTTTTTCTATTTTCCATACTTCCTCCATCCATCCTTCTTGCTCAGGAAAATATTCTTTAAGCATTGTGAAAACTTCTGCTTTGTTTTGTCTGTCTACTTTGTACGCAGAGTTATTTCTAGTCATCAGAGCGTCAAAGAAGTCTGAGAATGTTACTATGCTGATGTATTTGGACATTATCTTTCTGGCTTTTGATGACGATTTTTCAGGCCACTGTTCTACAGCATAGTCTGGGTGGTGTTTGCCTGCTACACATGCTAAGTATGGCTCTCTATTTATGAGTAAATCATATCCATACTTTGCGTGTTTTTTGATTTCTTCGTACTGTTTTTTGTTTACTTCAGTTAGATTAAGCAGCGAACTATCTACTGAGAGTTTTCCTATGTCGTGGTATAATCCTCCTTCGTATGCTGAACTAACTCTTAACAAACTTAACAGACCATCAGGAACTATTTTCATATTAGTGCTTATCAAACTTAACACATCCTTAGAAATCTGTGTTATATCTGTTGTTATGTAGCAATCAGGTTTAAGAAAATTAGATTCGATTTTATTTTCTAAATTAGCAATTTCCCCACTATATTCTGCAACTCTTAAAGAGTGTTCATAAGTTGGTTTGTGATGTTTGCGAAGTGATTCTAGCAGGGTCGTTTTGTTCATCAGCTATTACTTTAGCAGTCAGATATATATTTCATTGTTGTACAAAACTGTTCAACAATAGAAAGATTTATATTCAACCAAGACATCAATTCATTCATGAGCATAGAAGAAGAACTAAGGCAGCTTGATTTTACAGACAATGAAATAAAAGTCTACTTAACTCTATTGAGAGTTGGACGTTCTAAAGCAGGCAAATTATCTAAAGAATCAAGCATTGAAAGAACCAGTACATATAATGCTCTAAAAAGATTGGTGGAAAAAGGTTTGGTGGCATCTGTTATAGAATCAAATGAAACTGTTTTTTCTCCCGCAGAGCCAGAGAAAATAATAGACATGTTTAAAGAAAAAGAAGAAAGAGCTTCGATGTTAGTTCCAAAACTAAAAGAACTAAAAAAATTCGAGAAAGAAAAAGAGAACATTCTCAAATTCAGAGGCTATTCTGGAGTAAAAACTGTACTTAATGATGTACTAAATACTTGCAAACAAAGTGAAGAATACTTAATAATGGGGACTGAAGGACAATTATCTGAACGAATGCCTGTTTTTGCAAAAATATTTGTGGCAAGAAAAGATAAAAAAGACTTAAAAGCGAGAATACTAATGAAAGAAGGGTCTGAAGGAAAACCATTTAGTAAATTCACCAAAGTAAAATATGTTCCTCAAGAAGTTGTCTCTCCAGCAAATGTTACTATTTACAAAGATAAAGTTGCAGTTATGTTATGGTCTGCAATTCCTGAAGCGATAATTATCGACAACTCTGACGTTGCAAAAACATTCAAGTCATATTTTGAATTTATGTGGAAGAATGCGAGATAGAATTCTTTTATTATCTATCTCCAATTTTTTTTAAAATACTCCCAAGGTATTAGTGTTAACAAAACCCAAAAAATAACAAATAATAATTCTTCTATTGGAACATTAAAACCAAGGTATATTCCTGAAATTTTATCAAGGTATACTATGAACCAACGGTTTATTGCTATGATTTCAAATGTAAAGAACATAGTTAATATTACTATCCAAAAATAGATTCTTTTAGAGCAAAACAAACATGAACTTTTTTGAAACACTTTCGTTTTCAGAATAGAATTTATAGATAACAAAGCAATTAATACAATAATGTCAAAATAAAAATATTCCATCATCTTTTGTTCAGAACCTCCCATAATGTAATGATAAAAATTGGTGCTAAAATAGCGATTAACACATCCTCAAGGTTTAATGGTAAAATGGATATTCCTACTGTTGACTCTTCAATTAGAGAGAACCAATTTCTTGCAAATCCTAAAAGTGCAGAAGTTTCGTGAACAAAAAAAACAATAATGGTGACTAGAATTAATTGCTTTTTATATTTAGTGAAGATATTTAATTCATATTTCCAATTAAGAAAAATAATGCAAATTAGAAGAAACAACTCAAACAACAAAAACTCTCCCCTCATGAGACTGCCTATTTTTCTCCTTTCAGCATCATTAATCTCCAGAAGAATTTTATTTTGAATTTTTGTTTTTCAATTATTTTCACCCCTTCTTTTTCTAGTATTTTGGAAATTTCTTTTGTATCATATGCTTTGACGTGTGCTTTGTTTGTTAGTCTCCACCATAAATTGAGTATTTTGAAAAGAAAGTAGTCGCGACACCAATCAAGAATAACTATTATTCCTTTCGGTTTTATAACGCGGCACATTTCTTTAACTGCAGTGTTTGGATTTTGAAAATGGTGGAAGGCACTAACACTAATTATTTTATCAAAATATTTTGTTGGAAATGGAATTTTTTCTGCCGAAGCATTTTTATAAGTTATATTTTTAAAGTTTTTTGACTTCTTTTTAGCCAGATCAAGCATTGCTTGACATGTATCAATACCTACAATTTTACCTTGTGTAAGTTTCTTTGCTATTCTTATTGCGGCGCCTCCAGTTCCACAACCGATATCAAGAACTAAGTCATTATTTTTTGCACTTAAACAATTTACTGCAGTCTTCTGAGTTTTTTCCAAATAATCTCTCCAACGAGAATCATAACTCTTCGCCAGTCGAGTGTATTCTTTTAATACTGAATTATTGTTCACTTTATTTTGCATTTTTTCTTACTCGCATCAGATAAACGACATGTTTTGTTAAAACCTAGCTTTTGAAGTATCTTTTCCATCAAACAATAATTGGTTAGACCGGCTATAAGCATCATCAATGCGACAAACCACACTAAAGGTATAAAAAATAATAGTCCTATAATAAGTAGAATACTGTTCACTATTCGAGTTACATTTGTACATGAAACCATTTATACACTAAAAATCAATATTCTTAATAAATGTTACGAATATTTTTTAAGCATATCCTTCAATTATTTTGATTAAACTTTTTCCCTAAAAAAGTTTATGAAACTAGTTTCAAGATATATTAATAAGGTGTTTCAGTCTATAGTTTTAATCATGAACAAAACAATAATCATAGCAATACTTGTTGCCAGTCTATTATTGATAGCTGGCTGTACTTCAACGAACGAACCTTCAACAGCACAGACAAATGAAACATTTGTTGTATTTAAATCTCAATCTTGCGGATGCTGCGGAGGCTACATTAGTTATTTGGATGGCAAAAATGTTGATTTAAAAATAAATGTTGTGTCTGATGTAGAGCCGATAAAAGACAAATACAACATTCCTGTAGAAATGCGAAGCTGCCACACGACAACTGTTGGCAAATACTTCATTGAAGGCCATGTTCCAATTGAAGCGGTAAATAAGATGCTTCAAGAAAAGCCAGATATTGATGGAATTGCTTTGCCTGGGATGCCTGCTGGCGCTGCTGGAATGCCAGGCGCTAAGAAAGAAAAGTTCAAGATTTACTCAATAAAAAACGGAAAAGCGGACATGTTCATGGAAGCGTAAAATGGTCTGTGGTCTGTAGTCTGAGGTAAAAAATGACAACAATTACTCAAAAAATCTTAAAGAACAAATGGTTTCCTAACTCTTTAAGATTTTCTGCTCTTTTGTTTTCTATTTTTTTAATGCTCTTGCTTTATTTAGGTAGCATAAAATTGTTTAACATAAAGTTCACCAGCTATTGGGCGTTGTTTGTTATTTGGACTTTATGGTGGCCGTTCTTGTACATCTCTGTTCTATTCTTTTCTAGAATTTGGTGTGGTTTTTTGTGTCCGCTGGGACTTGCAAATGAAGCTGGAGAAAAATTTAGAATAAAAAAGAAAACAATTAACATCGCCAAATGGGGTTTTTTAGCGTATGTTTTATTTTTCATTATTGTGTTATTAGAACAAATATCTGGCTTATTTATCTCAGAAAAAGTAACTTTGATTTTTTTTGGATTATTTTTCTTGTTAGCATTTATTTTCGGCCTTTTATTTGCCAGATGGAGTTTTTGCAAAATAATCTGTCCGATAGGCACTCTTTTAGGAGTCTTCAGCAGACTTTCGTTCATTGGCTTAAGAACTCAAGAAGAAAAGTGCAATGTATGTACGACGAGAGAGTGTCTTAAAGGAACTTTTGCAGGATTTTGTCCAACATACATCAACGTTCCTCTAATCCAAAGTAATAAGAACTGTTTACTTTGCGCAAGATGCATAAAAAACTGTCCTTATGATTCTGCAGATATTAAATTTGTACAGCCAGGGGAAGAAGTGCTTAAAGAATCAGAATTTAAATTGGAAGAATCGATTTTTATAATTGCTCTTCTTGGACTGACATTTGTTCTTAACTCAAAAGGAACTGAATTTTTCAGAAACTTTTTCAGTTTTTTAAACTTAGAGGGAGCTTTGCTGAGAACAAGTGATTTTATAGTTACAATTGGCTTTGTTTTATTTATCTTTTTGATATTGACTTGGTTATCCAGCAAAATTTTCAAAATAGACCTAACAACTAGCATAAAAAAATCTGGCTACATTTTCCTTCCGTTAACATTCAGCATAATGTTTTTTACAATAGTTTTCGGTTTTTTAAGTCCTTATTTCGAAACCAGCTTTAATTTTGTTGCATTTGCAAAATACATCATACTGTCTATTGGAGCTGTTTGGAGTATTTACTTTTCTTACAAACTCACTCAAAAATACAACAAAGTTCTAGGCAATACTATAATAACTGCTTCGATTTTATTAATTAGTATTCTATGGCTATTTTATTTTATTCCAGGTCCTTTCAATGCTTCTCTAACTCCAGAAAGACATGTCCTGTTGGAAGAAAATCAGACTTTGAAAATCACTGCATTCAGTATGGGATTCGACCCCAAAATAATTACAGTTAAAAAAGGACAAAAAGTCGATTTAAGCATTAAAAATATTGACATAGTTCACGCATTTGATATTGATGAATTTGGAGTACATCTTGCACTGTTAAATGGCAAAACTACAAATGCAAGTTTTGTTGCAGATAAAGCAGGAGAATTTGCATTTTACTGCAATGTTCCAGGACATACAGAAGCAGGAATGAAAGGGAAACTGATTGTGGAGAGTTAACGAAACATTTAAATATAACTTATGATGATAGATTCATATGATTAATAATTCATATGATTTATTTTTCAGAACAAGAAGTGAGAAAATCTAATTCGTAATGGGGAGTACAAAATGGACAATAAAAAAATTGCGGCAATATTTATATTAAGTTTGTTTGTTATTGGAGGAGTTGTCATGCTGTTTGGCGGCAAAGAAAACACATCTGCAAATAGCAACCAACAAACAGAGTCTTATGATGAAATGATGCTTCGTATGCATCCGCCAAGTCAGCAGGCAAGTGATGACATGTCGAGCCATCATAGCCAGGATGTTGCTGATAAATCAGTTATTTCTAGCTTAATTGGAAAACCTGCTTCAGATTTCACTCTTACTAAAAATGATGGTTCGAAGTTTGCGCTTAGCGATTATAAAGATAAAACGGTTGTTTTGTTTTTTAATGAAGGAGCAATGTGTTATCCTGCTTGTTGGGAGCAAATGGCTTTCTTAGGAGTTGATAAAAGATTTGATACTAACGAAGTTATTTCTGCGTCAATAGTTACTGACGAAAAATCAAAATGGGACCAGATTGTCCGTGCTCAACCGAAATATGGCAGAGGAGTAATATTGTTTGATACAGATGCTGAAGTTTCAAAAGCATATGGAGTTTTGAATCTGCCTTCATCAATGCATAAAGGAGAGCTTCCTGGACATACCTATGTTATTATAAAAAATGGTGTAATTTCATATGTGCTAGATGACCCTAATATGGCTTTGAACAATGATGAATTAGCGCAGAAATTATGAAGAGATTGATATGGAAGTAATATTATTAGCCTCATTAATAACTGCATTTTTTGCAGGTGTTGCTGCACTTTTTGCACCTTGTTGTATAGGTGTTTTGCTGCCTGCTTACTTCGGTTCTATATTTAGACAGAAGCGAACAATATTACTTATGACTTTAGTCTTCTTTTTTGGTTTATTGGCAGTATTCTTGCCATTAGGATTGGGAGTGGGTTTTCTTGGACAGCTATTTGCAAAATATCATGATAAGATTTATTTATCTGCCAGCATATTCTTTTTGGCTTTAGCAAGTATGATTTTGTTAGGATTTCATGCTTCATTACCATTCAAAACCAAAGCGCAGCTCAAATTGACTGGAGGTCTGTCTGTTTTCATCCTTGGCTTTTTTTCTGGTTTTGCAACATTGTGCTGCGCCCCAGTTCTTGCAGGGGCTTTAGCGCTGTCTGCCTTACCGGGTTCGATATTTTTGGGAGGATTATATTCAGTAATGTATGTTATTGGAATGGTTTCTCCACTATTTATTATCTCATATTACTTGGATAAAAAAGGAATTATGGAAAAAGTTTCTTTTTTTAAAAGAGAAGTTGTTTACTCTTTATTCGGACAAAAAATTTCACTAACAATGTCAAATGTTTTCTCAGGAATCGTGTTTCTTGTAATGGGTGTTTTACTATTATATTATTCTCTTACAAATCAAGTAAAGATGAGTTCGTCAGAGAACAGTTTAAGGATAAATATATTGATGTCGCAAATAACTGATTTGGTTAACAAGTTCCTCAGTGATACAGTAGGACAAATAATATTCTTTAGCATAATTATTATTTTAATTGCATATGGATTAAAGAAAGCAATAAAGAATTGGAGGAAGGAACTGTGAAAATAAAAATTTTAGTAACTCCCAATTGCAGTGGTTGCAAAATCGTTAAAGACTATTTTGACAAAATGAAAATTAAGTACAAGATAATTGATATGGTTAAAAATCCAGAAGTGCTTCAAAAATATTGCACTATGTCTGCACCAACCATAGTTATAAATGAAAAAGTTGAATTTATAGGAACACCCAGTGAGAAAGAATTAAGAGACTTAATAAAAAGAGAAGGAGTTAAAATATAAAATGCTGCCATATAAAATATTTCCCATGTTTGAACTTGGTCCGTTGCACATTAATATGTATGGAATAATGTTTGCTTTGGGAGTTCTAGTTGCTTCTTTATTAGCTGTGAGGGAGGCGAAAAAAAGAAACATAGATAAAGAAATAATCTGGGATTTAGTCTTTTATCTAATAATGGGAATTATAATTGGAGCCCGATTATTTTATGTTATTTTTTACTGGCCTAGAGAAATTGATTTGACCCTTTGGAATGCGATTGCAATATGGCGGGGAGGTTTGGCATTTTTTGGCGGTTTTCTAGGCGCTTTAACTGCAGGTTATATTTTTGCTAAGAAAAGAAAACTTAATTTTCTATTATTGGCAGATATTTTTACAATTCCTTTAGTGGTTGGTCATATTTTAGGAAGACTTGGTGATTATTTTACAGGAGGGCACCCTGGCAAAATAACAACTCTGCCTTGGGGAATTTATCTTGATGGCGCAATGAGGCATCCTGTAGTTTTATATGAAATTATTGGTTTAGTAATTATTGTTATTCTTCTTTTTTATCTAAAGAAATGTAATCTTTTTAATGGATTTTTGTTCTCCAGCTACATAATATTGTACTCTTCCCAGAGGATGATGCTTGACTTCTTTAGGATAGAATCGACAGACCCGAGATTTCTGGGTTTAACACCAACACAGCATTTAGTGATATTTTTAGCAATATTATTGGTAACATTTATATTGCTCAATCTTAAGAAAATGAAAGAGGTGAAAAAATGAAAACAGAAAAAATAATCAATTCAGCAGGAAGCATCTCGAGCTGTGCAAGTATACTTGGCTCATGGCAGATTTGCCACAATGTTTGCTTAGCACTAATATTTTTACTTAGCCTTATGGGAATAACTATTGTTGGAATGCCTCTGCAGTTTTTTACAACAATTGCAATTCCAATGTGGACGATTGCAGTTATTCTTTTTGCAATAACTCTGTTCTTCTACTTTAGCAGGCATTGCATCTCTAAGAGTCTAGTAATAATTAACTCCGGCTTACTAATTGCAGGAATTCCATTTCAACCTTTGCAAACGTTTTCAGTCTTTTTTTGGATTGTTGGAGGAGTTTTAGTGTTGATTGGAATTTTCTTTTCGCTTAATGAAAGATTTATGAGAAAACATGGAGGCAATTGAAAAATGAAACAAGAATACATTATGTATGGATTAATTGTAGTATTAGTTGGAGTGATAATTTTTAATGTTGCAACGATTGTATTTGAAAACAACAAAGCAGTTACTCAACAGACGCCGCTAGCAGAACTAAAAAATAGTGCAACGATTGTAGAAACAGGTTTTAAAAACATAAATACAGGAACAACTGATGAAGGAGAGGTTTCGATTGCGCTAAAACCAAACAAAGTAGATGAAGGCAAATTGACAGTTTCCATCTCAGCAAATACTCATTCAGTGGATTTAACCCCTTTCGATTTGAAAGAATTAACAACTTTAGAGTTCGAAGGCAAACAAATAAAGCCCTCTTCTGCACCAAAACTCAGCGGACATCACGCATCAGGAGAATTAGTGTTTGAAGTTGGAAAGGAACTAACTGCATTTACTATTAAAATAAAAGGCATTCCTAAAGTGGCAGAAAGAGTGTTTGAGTGGAAGTAAATTAAAAAAGAAACATTTAAATACTACATATGATAAATACATCATATGATCTGTAATTCATATGATACATTTTTCAAAACATTGGCAGATAAAAGCAAGTTAGAGATAATTAATCTGCTGAGTAAACAACCTCTCAGTGTAAGTGAACTTTGCAAAAAATTATGCTTCGAGCAAAGCAGAGTGAGTCATAACTTGAAAGCTCTGGCAGAAAGAGGATTTGTTAAAGTTAAACGCGAAGGAAAAAATCGAGTTTATTCATTGGATGAGGAAATAATGGTTCCTTTGCTAAAATTGATAGATAAACATGTTGAAAAGTATTATTCCAACTACTGCAAATGCAGAGGAATAAAATGGAGAAAAAAAAATTAAAAAAGTTTCGGAGGTATAGCAGAACAAGTTCTGCGTAACCTCCTCGAGATAAACTCTCGGAGGCAAAAAAATGTTATTTGGACTATTTAGGCGAAAAGACCCAATATGTGGAATGAAAGAAGAGAAAGGCAAAGGTTTAGAGTGCTGTGGCAAATGGTTTTGCTCAAATGATTGCAAAACTAAGTACCAAAAAAACAAGCCAAAAGAAAAATCTGGCTGTTGTGGCGGACATGATGCCAACAAATCAAAAGAAAAATCTGGCTGTTGCGGAGGGCATGACAAATGCACTGTATGAAGCATAATAAATGGCTGATAATTGGCTGTCTTGCAGTCGTAGGAATAGCAATATTTTACTTTAGCTCTGCAAACTGGATATGGCTTATTTTGCTATTGTGCCCTTTGATGCATTTATTTATGATGAAGGAATGTTTAGACTATTTGCGCGGAAAAAAAGGAAAAAAAGGAAAAAATGGCGGTAAATGTCATTAAAACAAGGAGAAAACTATGAAAACAATTTGGAAAATTTTGACATGGATTTTCGCAATATGCGGATTAGCAGCTTACTCTATCGGTTGGCTTGCTTTGCTTACAACAACAATCTGGGTGCCTACAGAATTTTGGTTCTATGATGCAATTACTGCAGGAGTTTTTGCAATATTCTTTTTGCTTTATGGAACACTGGGAAAGAAATGATCATCTAAGGATAAATGTCTTTAATAAAACTATACTTTGAAAAATTTTGGAGAAAGGAAACGCTTCCTAAGTTTGATGAGAGCACACACTATTTCAATGAATGGTCACATACATACGACAAATACACTTTCAGATATTTCATGCGAAGAGCCCAAAGAAATTCCATCAACATGATTTCAAACAAAAATTTCTCCGCTCTAGATGTAAGCTGTGGTACAGGAGAAGGATTGTTGATGTTAAGAGAAAAAACAAGTGGAAGAATCGCAGGAGTGGATATCTCTGAAGAAATGCTGAAGATTGCAAAAAAGAAAGTTGGTGGAAAAAATATCGAGCTTAAAAAAGGAAGCGTCGATAAACTCATATATGATGATGAAACTTTTGACGTAGTAATCAGCACAGAAGCATTTCATCATTATCCAAATCCTGAAAATGCAGTGAAAGAGATGACTCGAGTGCTAAAAAAAGGCGGCGAATTAATAATAACAGACCCTGACTTTTTAGTCTTCAACAGATTATTTGAGAAAATAGAGCCGGGCTGCGTTCACATCTACAATAAGAGAGAAATGAAGAATCTTTTTATACAAGCAGGGCTAAACGATATTAAACAAAGAAGAACTGCTATTGCATTCTTCATAACAAAAGGTGTTAAGTGAAAAAAGAAATCTTAAGCATCAAAGGAATGCATTGTGCTAGCTGTGCTGCCAATATTGAAAAAAATCTGGCAAAGCTTCAAGGGGTCGAGAGTGTTAATGTTAATTTTGCTTCTCAAAAAGCGCAGATAGTTTACGACCAAGAAAATACTGATACAAAACTTTTTGAAACAGTTATAAAAAAGCTCGGTTACGAAATAGTGAATGGTGAAAACGGCCAGCTGATTCTAGAATTAATCGGTGTTGAAAGTCTACATTGCGCATCAATTGTGGAAAAAACTCTGAAGAATTTAGGAGTCTCGGAAGTTAAAATTAATTTAGCAACAAGCAAAGCAGTGTTAAAATATGACTCGAAAATGCTTAATGCCTCTCAAATAATTAGTGCGATAAAAAAAGCAGGCTATGATGCAAAACAAGCAACAAGTGTTGACTTAGAAAAAGAAGAGCGGGAGAAAGAAATCAAAGATTGGAAGAAAAAATTCATTTTAGCTCTTATCGCAGGCATTCCTCTGCTTTACTTTTCAATGGGGATTGCATTTGGACTTCCATCTCCACTTCCTGAAGAGTATTTAATTTACGTTCAATTGTTTTTCTCCTCAATAATTATGCTTATAAGTCTAGGTTTTTTTATCAGAGGTTTCAAAGCGATAAAAAATCTAAGTCCTAATATGGACAGCTTAGTTTCTATAGGAACTGGAGCTGCTTATTTGTACAGTTTATTTGTTACAGTCATGATTATGCAAGGCAAAAGCGGATTCTCAATGGATAATTTGTACTTCGAAGTTGCAGGACTCTTATTTGTTTTCATAATCCTTGGAAAATATTTAGAGGCAGTAACAAAAGGTAAAACAAGCGAAGCTCTAAAAAAACTAATTGGGCTACAAGCGAAAACCGCTTTAGTGATAAGAAGCGGAAAAGAAACAAAAATTCCAATAGAAGAAGTTGTTGTTGGAGATATAATTATTGTGAAGCCTGGGGAAAAAATTCCTGTAGATGGAATCGTTTTAGAGGGGCACTCTAGCGTTGATGAAAGCATGATTAGCGGGGAAAGTATCCCTGTAGAAAAAAGCAAGAATGATACTGTTATCGGTGCAACGATTAATCAAAAAGGAATGCTCAAATTTAAAGCGACAAAAATAGGAACTGACACTGTTCTTTCGCAAATAATTAAATTGGTTGAAGAAGCGCAGGGTAGCAAAGCTCCAATTCAAGAATTAGCTGACAAGATTAGTGCATATTTTGTTCCAGCTGTTGTTGTTATTGCATTGTTAAGTTTTGTCGTGTGGTATCTTCTTGGCTATGGATTCTTATTTTCTCTCACATCATTTATTACAGTGTTGATTATCGCTTGCCCTTGTGCATTGGGACTTGCAACTCCAACTGCTATTATGATGGGCACTGGCTTAGGCGCTCAAAACGGTATATTGATTAAAAGTGCAGAAGCTTTGCAAAAAGCTGGCGAAGTAAACACGATTGTTCTTGATAAAACAGGAACTTTAACTAAAGGAAAGCCAGAGGTAACAGAAATTTTAACTTATGACATTGACAAATCTGATTTGTTAAGAATTGTTGGAATGGCTGAAAAGAACAGCGAACATCCATTAGCAGAATCAATTATGCGTTATGTCGACTCCAAAAAAATCAAAGTATCAAACCCAGACAAATTTGAATCCATAACTGGACGGGGAGTTCAAGCAATGTGGGGGTTGAAAAGGATTTTAGTTGGTACAAGAAAATTAATGCAAGAGCACAAAATAGATTATTCTGAACAGGAGAACGAAATTATTAAGCTGGAAGAGCAGGGTAAAACAGTCATGCTAGTTTCATTTCAGAAAAAGATTGTTGGATTAGTTGCGGTTGCAGACACTTTAAAAGAAACATCAAAAGAGGCGGTTCAAGAACTAAAAAATTTAGGTTTAAATGTCATAATGATTACTGGAGATAATGCTAGAGTGGGCAGAGCAATAGGAAAACAAGCAGGAATTGATAAAGTCATGGCAGAAGTCATGCCTGAAGATAAAGCCAACAAAATAAAAAGTTTGCAGGAGAAAGGCAGAAATGTTGCAATGGTTGGAGATGGAATCAATGATGCTCCTGCACTTGCTCAAGCAAATATAGGAATTGCTATCGGCTCAGGAACAGATATTGCCATGGAAGCAGGAAGTATAGTTCTGATAAAAAGCGATTTAAATGATGTTGTAACTGCTTTAGATTTAAGTAAGTTCACAATGCGTAAAATAAAACAGAATTTATTCTGGGCTTTTGCTTACAATGTTTTAGGCATTCCAATCGCAGCAGGAGTACTTTATCCTTTCACTAACTGGACTTTAAATCCCTTAATTGCAGGAGCTGCGATGGCATTTAGCAGTGTCAGCGTAGTGTCAAATTCGTTACTTATGAAAAGATATAAAACAAAGAGGTGATTAGAGTATGAAACAAAACTTAGGAAAACTCGATAGAATACTTCGATTCTTATTCGGAGTATGGATTGTCAGCTGGGTGTTGCCAACTGTAAAAACAGACTGGCTATGGTGGGTTTTACTTGTAGTTGCAGTAATTGCACTGCTGGAGAGCTTTTTAGCACACTGCAACCTGCATACTTGGTTCGGAGTGGATAATAGGAAGCAGT
>CAYHXI010000031.1:0-13410 GCA_964360565.1 uncultured Methanosarcinales archaeon
TCTTCTCTTTATGTTTCTTGAATTTTTGAAGTATGACTGGCTTTTCTTTCAATTGTTTGAATGATTTTCTCCAGTCTTTTATTGTCATGTTAGTACCTCTACATTGAAATCTTTTTTGATGAATTCCATCGCTTCTTGTTTTGTTACTGCGTGTTTTTTTGGCATACTTTTCTTTTTTAATTTTCTTTTCTTTATTCTATATCCTGGCTTTTCAAGGGTTAAGCACACTTGCAGTCCAGTAACTCCTATTGCAGGGTCGTATGTTACCCCAGGAATGTCTATATATTCGTGAATTCCGAATGATACATTTCCAGTGTTGTCAAATTGACTTTCTTTTAGTTTGTTTTCTTTTGCTTTTAGTAATCTTATTAGTAATTCTTTTGCTGGTTGTTTTCTTAATGTTATCATACATCCTATTGGAAGTCCTGGTCTTACGCCCCATGCGGGGATTCTTTTGTTTGTGATTGTTTTGATTGGGTCTCTTCCAGTTATTTTTTTAATAAGTACTACTCCTTTTTCTAGTTTAGTCTGTTCTTTTCCTGCTCCTATGTTGAGTGTTACTTTTCCAATGTTGACTTTTTGCATTATGTTCATTTTTTTATTCCATCTCCTCAGGTAGTACAAATGCGTATTCTTTTAGGGTGATTATACTTTCTTTGTTTTTGTAAACTAAGCGTTCTCCTTCTATTTTTTCAACTGTTCCTTTGTCGCCGGAGTGTTTTCCTGCTATAAGTAATATTTTAGCTCCTTTTTCTAGCGGTAAATGTTTTACAACTTTTTGTTCTGGAACTTCAATTAAAAGAGTGTCTCCAACTTTATTTTGGGTTTTTTCAGTTATGATGTTTCTCGCATCGCTGAGGTTTATTTGTATTTTACCTCCTCTGATAACTGTTTTTCCAATTATTTTTGATGCTTTTAATTTTGAATTTTCTTTTTTTATTGGTTTGAATAATAATTGTCCATTTTCATCTAGTGTTCCTCTGAAGTTTTCTCCAGTTTCTGTTATTGTTAATACATCAAACAATCCTACTGGGAATTTTGATGATTTTATTCTTCTTCCATCAACTATAATATTTTTTGTATTCAATATTTTTTTTGCTTCTCTTTTTGTTTGTGCAAATCCTAAAATTTTGAGCACTACTTCTAATGGCATAGAAAGTTCTTTTCTATGTGGGCCAGGTTCTGTTTTCAATATATATTTTTCTTCTTTTTTCAATATTCCTGCCCAGGTCTTAGGTATGCTTGATCTTTTTGAGTGTCTTTTTGTCATTTTAAATTTGCGAGTTCGCAAGCTCACTCAGCAAATTTAAGAGTGTTGTTGCGTTTCTCACTTTTTACTCCTTGTGTTTTTTCTATTATTATAAATTTGTTGAATGAATCGCCAAAAGCGATGAATTCTCAAATTTATTTTTTTGATTAAACTTTTTTTTCTAAAAAAAGTTTATCTTTGAATCTTCTTTTATCAGTCATGTTTAATTCAGTTATCAAAAGATTTGGCGCTTTGATTGGAATTTGAATTTTTCCCCCTTCTTTTCTTGTCAATTCTATTCCTTGAACGTAAACAAGTCCTCTTATGACATTTACTTTTTCTACTGCTCCTGTTTTTCCTGTAAAACTCCCTTTCATTACCAACACTTTATCTCCTTTTCTTACTCTTATGCTTCTCATTTGATGTTTTTGTCTTAGTTCTTTTGAAAGATGAACTCCTAAAAATCTATTTTTTATGTGAGGTGGCGCTCTAGCTACATACTTTCTCTGTTTCTTTGGTTTTTTGCTACCCTTCCAACTTTTGCTCCACGTTTTCATTTTTTATTCCTTGACCTCTAGACTATTATTTTTGCTATTTTTGATATTGCTGGCCATCTGTCTTTTATTTCTTCAGGAATTGCTCCTTTAATCAAAGTTCCTTTTGGGTTTCCAGCATCATCTTTTAAAACAACTGCGGCGTTGTCTTCAAATTTTACTCTCCATCCATTTGGTCTTCTGAATTCTTTTTTTTGTCTTACGATTATTGCGTGTACAACTGTTTTTCTCATTTCTGGTTTTCCATCGACGACAGATGCAGATATGAAGTCTCCTATTCCTCCCGCTTCGTATCTTCCTCTTACCGTTTTGTGTCTTTTAACTGTGATGACCTTTAGTAATCTCGCTCCACTATTGTCGCAGGCACTGATTACTGCGCAGTGTGGTAAAGGTCTGCCCATTTTTGCTTTTAATGCTTGCATGTTTATTCACCCTCTCCTTTAACTTTTAACGCTTCCTTTTCAACTTTCTTTTCTTCTCTTTTTTCTGAAGCTGCTAGGAGTTCTTCTTTTCCTAAATATTTGATGTCTTTTGCAAGTTTTTCTACAATAACAAACTTTTTTGTTTTGCTTATTGGTCTTGTTTCTGCTATTCTTACTATATCTCCTTTTTCTATTTTCATGCATTCAGGTGAGTGTGCTTTCATTCTTGTTCTCGCTTTCATATATCTTTCATATTTTGGAAGGTATTTTCTTCTTCCCCATTCTACAGTTACTGTTTTTTGTGCTCTTGTATTTATTACTGTTCCAACAAATTCTCTTCCTCTTGTTGTTATTGCTTTGTGAACTGCGCAGTGCGCATCATTGCATTTTTCCATTTTGTTTTTTTATTTAACCTCTATCGTTTCAGATGCAAATCCTAATGTGAGCAGGATTTCCTTGACTTTGTTTCTATGGTCTCCCTGGAGTTCTACTTTATTATCTTTATTTGTTCCCCCGCAGGCCAATTTTGATTTTAATGTTTTCATAACGTGGTCCATGTCAATTTCCTTCTCATTTATTCCTGTTACGATTGTATAATATTTGTTGAATTTTTTTTTCTCCAACATTACTATAACTTTGGTGGTTTCTTTTGCTATGCTTTCACAGACGCATAATTCTTTTGGTAAACCACATGTTGCGCAAACAGTCATTTATGAGATCTACCTCCTGTGTTTTTATTCTCAGATGTTTTATCGCTCAATAACATATTTATTCTGGCGATTGTTTTTTTTGCTAATGTGATTTTTCCTGGATTTTTTGGAACGGTTCCTATTGCAATTTGTGCGTTTTCTTTCATTAATTCTAATCGTATTTCTTTCATTTTATCATTCAATGATTTGTTGTCTAATTTTTTGAGTTCTTTGAATTTCATTGTGGTGTCTCTTTAGATTCTTCTGCTGGTTTTTCGGCTTTCTCTTCAGTTGTTTTTTTCTTTCTTGGTTTTCTTTGCTTTTTTGGTTTATCTTCAACTGCAGGTTTTTCAGTTTTCTTTTGTTCTTCTTCAATTTTCTCTTGTTTAGTATATTCTCCTTCTTCATGTTTTCTTACTTCTACATCGTCAGGGAGTTTTAAGTCGGGAGGCATTATTCTAACTTGGATTCCTACAGTTCCAGATTTTAATTGTGCGCTGCCATATGCTTTGCTCACTCCTATCATCGCTTCATTTCCACATTTTTTTAAGTATCCTTCGCAGAATCTCCAACTTTTTGCTCTTGAGCTTGGGATTTTTCCAGACATTCTTATTTCAATTCCTAAAGCACCCGCTCCTTTTACTTCTTGCATAGATTTGTGAGCGATTGCTTTGAATTTTTGAATTCCGAATCGTTCTATTGAGTTGACTATTTTTTCAGCTACGATTCTAGCATCTAACATGGGATGTTCAACTTCTGCTATTTCTATTTCTGGATTTTCTAGTCCAAATTTTTTCTTTAATGTTCCAGTTAATTTTTTTATGTTTTCTCCTTTCTTTCCTACAACCAATCCTGGTCTAGCAGCGTGAATTATTATTTTTTCTCCTAATGGAGTTTTCTGTACTCTTGTGAAGCTGTGGCCTACATTTTTTAGATTTTGTCTTATGTATTCCTCTATTTCATGTTCTTTTATTTTTTCTCTAACTATTTTTCTTTCAATCATTTCGCCACACTCTTAACTTTTTTAGTTGTATATTTTTTCTTTTTAACATCACCTGAGCCTTTGACTTGTTCTAACACGACTTCGATATGTGTGCTTTTCGCTCTTCTTCTTCCTTGTCTTCCGCTTCTATAGCTTGGTGGAGCTTGTTGTGCATTTATGTGTTTAACAATTAAATCTGTTTGTTTTAGTCCTTTGTTTTGCGCGTTTGACTCTGCGGATTTTATTACATTTAGTATGTGTTGGCATGTTTTTGCAGGATATCTTCCTGCAGCCATTCCTGCTTTATGTCCTACATTGTGATTATATATTCTGTATGGTACAGGAATTTTGCTTTGTATTACTGATTCTAATTTTTTCTTTACTACCTCTAAACTTTGTCCTCTTATCCAGTTGCAGATTTCGATGGATTTTTTTCTAGATATTGGAGTACTTAACTGTACTGCTTTTGCCATATTTTCATTCGTCTGCACTGAATATCTGTATGTTGTCATTTTTTTAGTCCTTGATTTTTATGGCTTTATCTCACTGATAAGCTTGCACTGCTCTTTGTTGCTCCTATTCCTGGAGCGGAGTGTTCTACTTTTTTTCTAGTCATTGAAAACTCTCCTAATCTGTGCCCTAGCATTTCTGTTCCTATGATTAAGCTGATCCATTCTTTTCCATTGTATATTTTTATTGTGTTTCCTACCATTTGTGGAACTATTAGCATGTCTCTTGCTTGTGTTTTGATGTTTTTGCTTCCGCTTTTTATATCTTCTAAAAATTTCTTTTCAACTTCAGTTAATCCTCTTTTGATTTTTCTTCTTTCTCTTGCTGGAAGTAATTTTGAAAACTCTTCTAAACTCATTTTCTGCAATTCTTCCAAACTTCTTCCTCGATAGTTGAATGTTTTTATTGCCATTTTATTGTGTGTTGCTCCTTGTTTTTGTTAGCTTATCTTTTTCTTCCAGTTCTTCTCGGCCACAGTTTTCCTACCTTCTTTCCTGGTGGGGCAAAGTGTCCTACTGCGATTTGATGAGCTTTTCTTGAGCTTCTTTTGTTTCCGAATGGATGGTCTACTGCATTTTGTTTGCATGCGGATGAATTTGGATATCTTTTGTTTCTTGCTTGTTTCTCAAAGTGTTTTTTCCCAGCTTTTAACCAAGGTTTTTCTGTTCTTCCACTTCCTGAAACTATTCCCACAACTGCTCTGCAATTTAAGTCAAACTCTCTTTCTTTTTTTGAAGGAAGAAGAATCATTGCTATTTTTTCGCTTTTTGTTACTATTTTTGCTGTGCTTCCTGTTGTTCTGCAATAAATGCCCCCATCTCCTGGCTTGTCTTCTATATTATATATGTTTGTTCCTTCTGGAATATTTCTGAGTGAGACTACATTTCCTGGTTTTATTTCTAATCCTCCTGCACTGACTTCTTCTCCAACTCTTACATTTTCTGGAGCGGAGATTAATGAAGTTTCGCCGTCTTCATATTGTATTTGCGCTAGTGGAGCGCTGTGTCCTGGGCAGATTAATAAATCAATTATTTTTCCTTTTATTAATTCGTTTTTGAGTGTTTTTAATTTTATTTTTCCTGCAAAGTTGAAGCTAGGCACTCTATATCTCGGTCCGCCTTTTCCTCTTGCTTGTTGAATTAAATTTTTTCCCATTTAAATTTGCGAGTTCGCCTCCGGCTCACTCAGCAAATTTAAGAGTGAATCTTTGTTTTTTGATGTTTTCATTTTCGTTTTTTTTTTGATTAAACTTTTTTTTCTAAAAAAAGTTTATATTAATCCTAAGTTTGTTGCGATGTCTATTGCAGGAGTTTCTTTTGCAAACTGTACGTATGCTTTTTTTTCTCCGCCTATTATAAATGTATTTACTTTTGTTACTTTGACTTTGAACATTTCTTCTATGTCTTTTTTTATTTGAGGTTTTGTTGCGTTTATGTCAACGACAAACATCAATTTATTTTCTGATTCCATTAATCGTATTGATTTTTCTGTGGATAATGGATGCTTAACTACAGCAGACAATGAAACTTCAGTATTTGTTTCTTGTTTTTTAATCGATCTTTGTTCTTGTGCGTTCATTTTATATTCCTTGTTTGATGTTTCAATATTTACATGAACAATTTTTCTTTCTCCAATTGAGTTATCGCGTTTTGTGTGAATAGTGTTGCTCTTCCAGCATTTGTTCCTGGTGCTAAAAGTTCTACATTTACTTTTTTTACTTCTACGACGTCTACTCCTTCTATGTTTTTTGCGCTTTTCAAAAGTTCGCAGACTCCTCCTACAACTAATAGCAGGCCTCTTTTCTTTTCGTATGGTCTTCCTCTATTTTTTCCTTTTCCTGCTCTTATTTTTGGATTTGATGTTCTTTGAAGTTCTTCCGCAAATCCTAATTTTTCAAGTGTTTCCTGCACTTCATTTGTTTTATTTAATTTTTCAATGCTTGAATCGATAACAAAAGGATAATTTTGAGGTATTTTATGTCCTCTTAACTGCACTAATTCTTTTTGGACTGTAGCGGACATAGCACTTCTTATTGCTTTTCTTCTTTCTTTGTTGTTTATTTTTAAGCTCCAATCTTTTTCTACTTTTGGAGGATGAGCTCTTCTTCCTCCTACCATTCCAGGGGCTTCAGCTCCTACCCAATGCATCTGTGTTCCATTTCTCGATAGTGTTTTTCTCGGTACTCTTGATATTCCTTTCCCGTATGCTCCTTTGTATTTTCTTCTTCTTCTTGAAAGTTTTACCGAGCCTCTTTTTCCTGCCATGTAATCCGCTCCATATGGTTGTCTTCTGTTCGACTGTAATGACTGCACTGCTCTAGCTATCAAATCTTTTCTTACTGGCTCTTCAAACTGTACTGGAAGTTTTGCACTTCCACTTTCGCCTTTTGTTGATAATATTTTTAATTGCATTTTAAATTCACGAGTTCGCAAGCTCACTCAGTGAATTTAAGAGTGAGTTTGTGTTTCGCATTTTTTACTCCTTGTGTTTTTTCTATTATTATAAATTTGTTGAATGAATCGCCAAAAGCGATGAATTCTCAAATTTATTTTTTTGATTTCTTTTGTAAACTTTTCTTTTTCAAAGAAAAGTTTATTGTTGTGTCGCTGTTTTTATGAATGTAATTTTTGGAGCTTGATTTGGTGTGTATTTATTTGGTCTGTATGATAATGTCATCGTGATTAGTCTTTTTTTAGGTCCTGGAATAGATCCTCTTAACACAATTAATGTGTTTTTGAGAAATCCGTATTTTACTAATCCTCCTGTTGTGTTGTATTTTTCTGATTGTTCTTCTATTTTTAGAATTTGTTTGTTTAAATCCATTCTTTGGTGATATCCCATTTGTCCTGCGTGAGCTACTCTTTCCATGGTTCTTCCGTGCCATGGTCCTAGCGAGCCAGGTCCTCTTTTTGTTTTTTCTGCTTTATGGTGTCTTATTGCAATTCCGAATCTTTTTATTGGTCCTTGGTATCCTTTTCCTTTTGTTATTGCGTGAATGTCAACTTGCATTCCTTCTTTTAGCACATCTTGAACTTTGATTTCTTTGCCCATTACTTGTTTTGCATACTCAAATTTGTCTTGGACTTTTCCTCCTAATCCGAGTTCAAAGAATTCTGGCATTTTTTTCCCAACTGTTAGCTGAGGTTGAGTATAAACCAAAAGTCTTATGTCGAAGACGTCGTCTATTTTTATGTCTTCGATTTTTTGTGCTTTCTTTTGTAGAGGTATTTTTCTCTCTAAATCTTTGTTTTGTGGGAGCATGAAAGAAGAAGATTGGTAAAGACCATATGAATTTTGTTTGTAGAATGCGACGCCAGCAACCTTGATTGGCGGGCATTCAATCATCGTCACTGGAATCACGATGTTTTGACCTTTTGTTATTGAATTAGAATAATTATCTTCGATGGCAATTTGGGTCATTCCTGCTTTATAGCCGGCGAAACCCAAAGGAAGAACTTCTTTTCTTGTGTTATAATGCCAAGTTCTTACTCGAGCATACTGTCTTTTAGCTCTCTTTCTAGGCCAAACCTGCATGCTTCCTTTTCTTGGTGCTCTTGTTCTTGGCATTTTACTTTTTTATGCTTAATTTTTTTACAATTATTAACATCATGCCTTATCCCTTCAGAAATCGCTGAGCAAAATAAAAAACAATCAATTCACTCAGTTGTACTGAAAAGGGATTCTTTCCAGGCTGTGTCAAACTTTAATATTGTACGTTCACTTAAATAATTGGGGTTGCTTTATAAAGCTTTTGCCAGAGAGGTTTTTGTTGAATTAGCTATCTCTTCGACTATAGAATTCTTCTATTATCTTTTTTTTTTCTTCGTCACTCTCTTGCACATAAACTTCTGCTTGAGAAACATCATTAAATCTTCTAAAAAGACCATACTCTTCTTTAATGTTTTTCAGCTCGGTACCTTCGCTTTTTGCAATTGATGTTTTACTTTCTAATTCTATTCCTATTTCTTCCTCTCCTGTTTTCAATACTGTTTTGTTTCCGAATATTGCTGTGAATCTATTTCTTCCAGCTTTATCTCCTTTATCTTCTGAGTTCTCATCCTCCTTTTCTTTCGTTTTATCTGCAAATACAAAAATTTTCTTGTACAATTCATCTCCTAAACTTAGTTCAGATTTAAAATCAAAAAATTTGTTGTCTATTTTGTAAGGCAGCATAATTGTTATTATAACAACTAGAGATATTATGAATATAAAATCTGCAAATATTTTTTTTTGTTCTATGAATTGAGATATTTTCACATTTTTTAAATCGTTCAACACTCCTTTTTTAAGGTCTTTAGCTATTTCTGTGTTTGCATCGAATGTATCTATAACGGTTCTTAATTTTTCTTTTAATTTTGGATTTTTTTCTTCCAATTGTTTTATTTTATCTTTTCTTAGTTCAACATACAGCATTATTCCCAGATAAATCAGTGGGGCAACTGCAATTATTTTTGGCACATCTAAAGTATTATACAGCAGAATCACCATTAAAAAAAGAATTATTGTTTTCAATAAAATTCGAATTATTGAATTAATAGTCAACGCTATTTTTATTTCTTTTACTAATTGTTTTGCGGTCATTTTTAATTAACTCTTCAAACATTCGTCTCTTTCAGTTCTTATTTTTCTCATGCTTTCTTCACATAAATCTATTTCTTTTCCTGTTTTTATTAAAGAATTTTTTGTATTTCTTAACTCGTTTTCCAGTCGTATATTTTCTGCTTTTAGTTTTTCTATTTCTTTTTTGAATGCTTCCTCGCTCTTCAACATCTCAATTTTTTGTGTGGTTAATTCGATATTTTGCCTCTCAAGAAACTCCGCTTTTTGCTGTATTGAAGAATATTCTTCCACTATTTTTTCTTCTCTTTCACTTTTTTTGCTGTTTTCATTTTGTATTTTTCTTAGCGCTTCAATTTCTTGTTGCATTGTTTTGTTTAGCTCTTCTGCAGTTGTCATTGCATTTAGATAGTTTCCGTTCAATTCTTTTATGTGTGATTGGTATGCGACAGTTATTCCTGCAAGGATTATTACACTTAGCAGTACAACAATGAGGAATCCCTCTTTCGCGTCGTTTGTTAAATATTCCATCGTTCTATAGTTAGTTTATTTTTTTATAGTTATAAAGTTTGCTTTAAAACACATCAAAAACAAACTTCCTCAGCCCAATTTCTAGCAAAAACAGCAATATTGCTAGTTCTATGAACAGGGAAGTATAATATTTTTGTTCTTTGATTAGTTCTTTTCTCGTTTCTGTTTTTATCTTTTCTAGCTCGTTTTGCATGAATTCTTTTGGAGAGAACACTTCCCCTCCATTCTCTTTCACCATTTTGAAAAATTCTTCGTTTAATTCATTCTCTTTCAATTCAGTTGATTTTTTCATCAATTCTTCTTTGTCTTTAATTTGTGCACTTGCCCAGCTTATTGTTCTTTTTATTATTTCTCTATTTCTATCAAATAGTTCTTTTGCGAATTCTTCTCCTGTTGCAATTAATGCGCTTCTTCCGTTTCCGAAATTCCATACAGTTATCAAGTCGTTTTCTCCTGCTTTCACCAGCACTGTTGCTGAGTTTTTTGCTATGACATTATTCGCTCCAGTTGCTCTTCCAGACATAGTTGTATTTTTTGTTATGAAATGTTCATTGTTGGCGATAGTTAAATCTAAATTAACATCGTCTGAGAATTTGTTGTATAATATTGATGCCGTTTTTGTTTTATCTGCTAATAAATATTCTCCGCCGGCGATTTCTGCAATTTCTTTTAATTTTTCCAAGTCGTCATTTCCCGTTCCGATAGTAAATATTTTTATTCCCTCTTTTTCTGCCTCTTTTGCCGAGTCTATTGTTTTTTCATAATCTTGGGTTTTTCCGTCGCTGATTAATATGATTAGTTTATTCCCAGTAGTCTGTTTTAGTTCATTTATTGCAGAGTTCAATCCCTCGCTGATGACTGTTCCTCCTCCGCTTTGCAGAGAAGAAATATTTGCCACTATACTATCTCTATTTCTTTCAACTAAATCGATTTCTGCTATTTTGAATGATTGTGTATTGAATGCTATAGCTCCTATTTTATTTTTAGGTTTTAACTTGCTGATTATGTTTATTGCTTGTGCTTTTTCTATTTCGACTTTCTTAGTGCCTTCTTGCTCGAGTCCTGTGCTGCTGGATATATCTATGAGAACAACTATATTATATTCACTTTCCTTTTTGTTTGTCAATCCCACTTTTGATGGAAGCAAGTCTTCTATGAGTTCGTTTTCATAATTTCCATATTCTAGAGAATTTTTACCTCCTATAAAAACAATTCCTCCTCCATTTAGAAGATATTCTCTTATTCTTTTTGCTTCTGTCTCAGAGAATTCTTTTACATCATTGAATATTATTGAATCATACTCATTAATCTCAAGAGGAATTTCTTTTTGTTTTACTAAATCATATACTTTTAATGCATTAATCCAATCAGAACCTTTATCGGAGATAAAAAGTATTCTTGGTCTTTGCTCAACAATTATTTCTTTTATATCTTTATTATTTTCTTTAAAATGGTCGCGGTATTCTATTTCTACAACCAACTCATGTTTTCCTTTAGATAATTTTTCTTTCACTATTTTTTCAACATTAATGTTCTCCTCTTCTTTCACTCCATCTAAATACAAATTTATTTTTTTAACCTCTTCTTTCTCTTTTCCTTTGAGTTTTATTATGTATTCAGTTTCAATATTCTCAAATGTTTTTTGTGGTCCTTCTATAGATACTGAAACGTCTTTTTTTGTTTGAGTTGGTTTTACTGTAATTATGGTTATGTTATCTTTTACGGCATTATTTACTACATCTTTCAAATTTCCTAAATTATTATTTCCATCACTCAGTATTATCAGTGTAGTGTCTTTCGCTATTTTTGAAATACCCTCTGCTAAATCAGTTTTTTTATCGTTGCCGAATTCTATTTTTTTAAATTTTTGCTGGCTTATTTTATCAATTAACAAATCTGTTTCTTCGTTTTGAAAAAGTTGAAAACTTGCACTTATATCACTTAGAAATATGGCTGTCTTTTTTGTCTCACTTATTTTTTCTTTTAGAACAAACGGTTGCGCTATCGCGATCATTAGTAGTATTATAATTACGCTTCTTATTGCAAATAGAGTTATTTTTTTTGTTTTATTTTTGTCTATAGAGGGCTTTGAATAACCCTTGTTTACATCAATATTCAAAGCACTCTTATGAGGAGTTTGATTATGGATAATTCTGTTAGTAATTTTTTTGAGAATTATCCAGATAGAAAATTCTGTGCTAAATTTCGTATGATTAACAGAATTTTCTATATTTTCTGATGGTTTTTCAAACTTCTCTATATCTTTTTTGAATATTAACCCTATTATGAATAGTATTGGCACTAACAATAACAATATTTGCGGGTTTTCTAAATTCATATTATCCCTCTTTTGAAAGCGAAATACAATTCAAACAACAGAACACTTATCGCTATCAGTAATATGCTTTTTTCTATTCTTATTTTGTTGATTTTCTCCTCCGGATTTAATGTTTTCTCTACTTGTTCCTCCATTGTAGGTTCTATGAAACTTTCTGTCTCAAAATCACTTTCTTCTTCACTCAACAAGTTCACAGCCATACTCTCTCCATCAATTTCATATACTCCAATTTCATCTAGTAGAATGGAATCTGTTGTTATTTCAATTGTAGGTGTTTTAATTTTTGATATTTTATCTAGCTTAAGCACTTCTCCAGTTTTGTACATTTTTTCTCTTTTTTCTTTTCCTGCAAGTCGAACTATTGCTCTCCAGAATAATGGATATGTTGGTGAATTTTCTAAGTATTTATTAGCTAATCCATTGTAAATCACCATGCCTTTTCCCTCTTTTTTATAAACAATCATTGGATTTAATTTTTCATCTTTCGCGATGGAGATGCTATCTTTTTCCAGTTCAACAGTGTGTCTTTCAGTAATTTTTAAAGTTTCTAAATCATCAAAAATTCCAGTATCAAATTGGATATTCGACTCTTGTTCAGATTCGAGAGAGGAAATTTTAACTGGCAGAATATTTGTTGTTGGCATCTTTTCCATAAAGTTAAACACAACCTCACTTCCTTCTTCTACTTTCTTTCTTATTTCTTCAAAAGTTCCTGGAACTAACCTTTCGTAATTCGATTTGTCTAATACTATTAAATCAGCGTCCACGTTTATTATGGGAGGTTTTTCATATCTTATTTCAAAACCATTTGCTTCTAGAGCCGCTTCTAAATTTTTATTTTTTAAATCACTTACAATAACTGCTTTGTTTTGTTTCGATGAGTTTTGTGAAATAAATACAATGTCATCCGCTTGAAATTCATCTTTTGGATTTATTTCTACTTTTTCAACGTTCCCGTTCAAGAATATTGTTCTTTTCTCTTTAGGCTTTAATTCAATTTGGATGTTTTCTTTAGTAGTTGTTATTTCTCTTTTTTCCGGATTATTTCCATAATTTTTAACAACAATTTTAATCTCATCCTCTTTTTTTATCAAATCTATAATACCGACATTTTCTCTTTTATTGTCTATCTTTAACAATTTAATTTTTATTCCTGCCCTTTTTGCAGAATCATACAAATCATCAAATTTTTCTTTTGTTAAAAAATCACTCATTACTGTTATTTTACTGTATTTTCCTTCTCTGCTTAAGCCAATCGCATAACTTAGCGCTCCTCTTATGTTTGTTCTGGTATATTTTGGTGTTAATTCATTCAAATGTTCTTTCGCTTCCTGAATTTCTTTTTCTTCTGCTTATTATATATGTATATTTTCTGCAACTATTAGTGTGTTTGTTTGTCGCATATTTTGTTTTGGTTTGTTTATCAGAATATTTATTTGCCTACTACTACGCGCTATTAAAAATGCCAACAATATTCTGTTTATGATCCTGATGCCAATGCTTATAGTTGGAAAAAAGAATTTTTAGAGGAGTATTATAAGACCCAGAAAGAAAGCATTGCGGCTTGTATGAACAGCT
>CAYHXI010000032.1:0-7669 GCA_964360565.1 uncultured Methanosarcinales archaeon
GCAGAGCTGAGTACTTTTCTCGGGTCAAATTCTTTTTTATTTTCTGCAAGGAATTTTCTCTCTGCTGCTGTAAATGCAATTCTTAAGTCTGTATCTGTATTAACTTTGCAAATGCCTTGTTTTATCGCTTGGGCTATCTGAGCTTCAGGAACTCCTTCTGGAGAACCTAGCTGAGCGCCGTATCTTTCAGCCGCTTCAACAAGCCATTTTGGAACTGATGAAGCCCCGTGAAGCACTAAAGGAATTTTAACTAGCTTATTTATTTTTTTTAGTCGCGCGATATCCAGCTTTGCTTTGCCGGCGAACTTGTATGCTCCATGAGAGGTTCCTATTGCAATTGCAAGAGCATCTATTCCTGTTTTTTCAACAAATTCTTTTGCAGCTGAAGGTTCTGTATAAATTATTTTTCTTGAGCTGACTAAATCTTCAACTCCTCCAATTGTTCCTAATTCTCCTTCGACAGAAACTCCTTTTGCATGCGCTAAAGAAACTACTTTTTTAGTTATCTTCACATTTTCAGAGAATTCGAAATGTGAGCCGTCTATCATTACAGAAGTATATCCAGATTTGATGCATTTTTTGATTATGTTTAAATCTTTGCCGTGGTCGAGATGTAAACAGACTTTGACTTTTGCTTTTTTTGCAGAGAATAAACACATATTCGCTAGCTCTTCAAAGCCGGCGTACTGCAATGCTCCTTCTGAAGTTTGAATTATTACAGGAGATTTGAGATTTTCTGCTGCTCTAATTACTGCTTCTAAGATTTCAAGATTGTTTACATTAAATGCTCCAACTGCATAATGTTCTTTTTTTGCTTTGGTTAATAATTGTTTAAGTGTGGCTAGCATGATTCCCCTTTTGTTCATTGCCGACTGGCAGTATATCGACTCTTACTTTACGTTTTTTTATTAATTTCAAAGCTTCGTTAAGTGTAAGTAATTTGTTCTTTGCTCCAATATGTTGAATTACTGATTCTGATTCAGAGTATCCGAAGCGTAGCGCAAACTCCAAATTGTTTTTTAATTGAAGTCCTGCAAGTACTCCTGATGCAAAAGCATCTCCTGCTCCTGTTGTTTCAACTATCTTTGTTTTTGTTGGGTATAAAGAATACTTTCGCACTCCATCAGATGCATGAACATTTCTTGGACCATCTGTTATGACGACAATTTTCGCATACTTTTTGAGTTTTTCAAGAAGGTGGTCAATGCTCCACACTCCCATTTCCCAGCTTCCTACAAGTGCTTCTGCTTCTTCTTTATTTAAGACTAACAAATCACAGCCGTAGATGAATTCTTTTAATGCTTTTATTCCTTTTTCTGCCAAATATTGGCTGGGGTTAAACGCCCATTTGATATTATTCTTTTTCGCATATTTGACTATTTCTTTTGCAGTTTCAAAGCTAGTGTTCATCATTGAAGAAATGTAAAACCACTTTGTTTTTAATTTTTTAAAATCAATATCTGATTTTTTTAGTGCATTATTTATTCCTTTATATGTTAATATTGACCTATCTTTTTCTAGTCCAATTAAAATCACACTGTATCCCGTCATTCCTTTTTTTGTTTTGCCTAGGAATGTTATTTCTTCTTTTTTTAATTCATCAAGAACTGTAGTTCCATTAGCATCCTCGCCAACGAGACAAATCGAGCCGGTTTTCAATCCTAATCTTGAGAATGCAACTGCTGAATTTGTCGCTCCGCCTCCAGTTGAAAAATGAAGTTCTTTTATCAAGAATTTAGAGCCGATAGTATAGCAGACATCATGATGGTCTCCGTGCTGAGAAATTTCTTCCCCCTCAGTTTTAACAAAAACATCAACATTTGCACTTCCGATTGTGATAACGTCGAATGAGTTATTTTTTGATATGATGATCGCCTCTTTTGTAGTTATGTGGTTAGTAGTTTGTAGTTAGTGGTGCAAAAGATATAAATGTTTTGCTAAAAACCAAGAATTCTTCCATAATGTTTATAAATCGTTCCTCTATCTCTAAATATATAGTTCTAAATTAGAGAGGGATACATCAGTTTAAGGATTATCGGAGGGATAATAATATGTCAAAAGAAATGCAACCAATATTTATAATGTCTGAAGGCACTCAAAGAACCACAGGAAAGAACGCGCAAAGAAACAACATTCTCGCAGCAAAATTAGTTGGAGAAACAGTAAGAACAACTTTAGGTCCTAAAGGAATGGACAAAATGATTGTTGATTCAATGGGAGATATTATAGTAACAAATGATGGAGTTACAATTCTTGAAGAGATGCAAATCGAGCATCCTGCTGCAAAAATGCTAGTTGAAGTGGCAAAAACTCAAGAAGCAGAAATTGGAGATGGAACAACAACTGCAGTAGTTCTCTCAGGAGAATTGTTGAAGCAGGCAGAATTTCTTCTCGACCAAAATGTTCATCCGACAGTTATAGCTAAAGGATATAGATTGGCTTCAGAGAAAGCTCAAGAATTATTGAATAATATGGCAGAAACCATAACTGACAAAGATGACGCAGTATTAAGAAAGATTGCTATGACTGCGATAACTGGTAAAGGTGCAGAGTCTGCTAAAGAAAAACTTGCAGATATAGCTGTGAATGCGGTAAAAAAAGTCATGGATGTTGTGGACGGCAAACTTTCGTTTGATAAAGAAAATATAAAGCTGGAGAAAAAAGTTGGCGGCTCAGTTGAAGATTCCGAACTGATTGATGGAATCGTTCTTGAAAAAGAAGCAGTGCATCCTGGAATGCCAAAGCAAACTCATAACGCAAAAATTGCTCTACTTGATATTGCGCTCGAGATTAAAGATACTGAAATCGACGCAAAGATAGAAATAACTGACCCTAAACAAATGCAGGCGTTTTTAGACCAAGAAGAAAAAATGCTTAAAGACATGGTCGACAAAATCGCTAAAAGCGGAGCAAACGTTGTCTTCTGCCAAAAAGGAATTGACGACATAGTTCAGCACTTCCTTTCTAAAAAGGGAATTTATGCTGCTCGAAGAGTTAAAAAATCTGATTTAGAAGCACTTCACAGAGCAACTGGAGCGACAATTGTATCAAACCTAGACGATTTGTCAGACAAAGATTTAGGAAAAACCGGCGAAGTTAAAGAAGTAAAAATCGGCGGAGAAGAACTTACTTTTGTAACCGGCTGCAAAAATCCAAAGTCAGTAACCATCTTAATTAAAGGTGGAACATCTCACATTGTAGACGAAGCTAAAAGAGCGATGACTGATGCAATTGGAGACGTTGCGGTTTCGCTGATAAGCAAAAAAGTTGTTGGCGGAGCAGGAGCAGTTGAAGTAGAACTTGCTAGAGGATTGCGTAAATTTTCAAATTCTCTGAGCGGAAGAGAACAGCTTGCAGTTAATGCATTTGCTAACGCAGTAGAAATAATTCCTAGAACGCTTGCAGAAAATGCAGGTTTGGATCCGATAGATATTTTAACAGAACTAAAATCTGCCCACGACAAAGGCCAAAAATGGGCAGGAATAGACGTCTTCCAAGGCAAAGTAACAGATTCATGGAAAGCAGGTGTTCTTGAGCCGTTGAAAATCAAAACTCAAGCAATAAGCTCAGCATCTGAAGTCGCACAAATGATACTGCGAATAGACGACGTAATTGCAGGCGGAAATAAAGGAGGAGGAATGCCTGCTGGAATGCCTCCTGGCGGAATGCCGGGAATGGGCGGGGAGTATTGAGAATGACGAAAACAATGGGCATTCAATATAAGATAGTTGCTAATGGTGAGTGGAATAAAATAGCAGAATTAGTAAGAGCAACAAAAGAATTAGTTAGAAATACAATACCAAAAGATTTTTTCTCAAATACTACTAGAGTGGAAGATAAGATATTAACTGATAGGCTGACTGCATATTTAACTCCTAAAGAGAATGAACGTTTTATAGACTATAAAAACAGATTTATTGAAGCATCTGTAGGAGATGGATTTAAAGGAGCAATTGCATCTTTATTAGTGGGACAAAAAGTTCCTTTTAATCTTACCTTAACACAGAATAAAGGTGAAAGTACTCTTTTAGTTGATGTTACTGCAAGAAACAAAAGATATGATGCAGTAATCAGTGTAAGCGGAATATATTCTGACAGAGGTGCTTCCATTGCAACAGGTCTTAAAGATTTGTTGGAAAAAAATCAAGTCCAGCACACATACAGAACATTAGATAGATTGATTTAAACCAAAATGCTCCAACAAACCCTAGAACAATTAACTGAAGAAGGAAGAAAGAATTTCCTAGAACAATTAGTTAATAGGGCGGAAAGTTTTGATGACGAAACTTTTAATATGGCATATCAAGCGTCTCTCAAGTTTGATGTTTTCTTGGGGGTTAAATATTTGTTGGCAAAAAAACAAAATGAAACTGCGGTTCTTTTGCTGGAAAATTCTCAAAAATATTCTGATGCTGCAGAATTATGCAAAAAATTCACGTGGAAAGAAAGAGCTGTTGAGAATTTCTTAACTGCAAAAGAAACAAAAAAAGCAGTAGAAGTTTATTTAGGAGTTGATGGATACAGTATAGAAACCACTGAAGTTGTTTTAGGACTGGGATTAATAGATCATTTAGATGAGCTAGAAAAACTTGAAGAGAAAAAGGAATATTCTAAAGCAGCAGATAAATCCAAAAATTTAGCAATGCTTAAGAGAGCAGCTCAAAATTTACGATTAGCTGGAAGAGAACAAGAAGCTGAAGAATTATTGAAAAATTCAGATCCTATAAAAGCTGCACGAGTTTGGGAGGATAAAGGAAAAATAAGTGAAGCAATTGGTGTTTTATTTAGAAATGAATTTTATGAAGAAATTCCTAAGATGCATGAACGTGTTGGAGACTTCTGGAGCGCAGGAGTAAGCTATCAAGGACAAAATAATTTAGAAAAAGCTTTAGAATGTTTTAGAAAAACAACATACTCTCAATATATTGACGGAATTTTAATGCAACTTGGAAGAACAGATGAATTAGTTAAGCATTGGGAAGAAACAAATAATTACTTAAATCTTGCAGAACACTTTAAAGATAAAGAGCCATTAAAAGCTGCAAAATATTATGATGCGGTTAATGATAGAAAAACAAGTGCTCACTGTTTATTCGCAGGAGGAAAAGAATTTGAATCTGTGCAATATTTATTTGTTTACGACCTCTGCGAAGAAGCACTTGAATTGAGCGCAAAAGTTAAAGAAGAAAAATTGAGCGAAGAATCATTGCAAAGATATTCTGAGCTATTAAAAAAATGCAATAGAAAAGTCGCACAAAAGACTGAATCGGCTCATCCAGAAAAATCAATACAACACTACGAAAAAGTGGGCGAAAGAGAAAAAGTAAAAGAATTAGGATTAAAATTAATGAAACAAAGCGAGCTATCAGGAGATTTTAATCAAGCTTTATTTTATGCAAGAAAAGCAGAAGATAAAACTGCTGAAGAATTGTATGGTTCTGTGGTTGAAATACTTGATTAAGATAAGTTAAGTTTATATATTTCTTAAACTAAATACACAATAAAAGGTGATATCCATGCAAGAAGAAGACATTTATGCTCCGAGCGAAGAAGAAAGTGAAGATTTAAAGAAAGGCTCTAAGAAAGAATCAAAAGAATCAAAGTCGAGTTCGAGTTCTGTCGAGGAATTAAATAAAAAATTAACTAAAATGATAGACATCTTTGAAGATGCTTTGAAAGAGATAAAAGAAGAAGAATCAAGCTTCGAAGACAAAATCAGCGAGTTAAAAGATGCTTTGGACGAGATTAAAGAGCAGAATGCAGAAATTGCAGAAGGAGTTGTTGCACTCGCAGATTTAGTCAAAGGCAAAAGCTCTAAAGAAAGTAAAGAAGAACATGAAGACGAGCTTCCTCCGCCTCCGATGCCTAAAGGAAAACTTCCTCCATTAGATTTTAAAATTCCACCTCCGCCAAGCTCAGGTTCAATTCCTCCAAGAAAACCATTCTTGAGAAGATGATTGAAAAATGAGCTTGAAAATAAGATTATTTCTAAAAAAACTTGCTGAAGCTAAAGATAGTTTGGAAAGCAAAAAATTAAAGCGGGAGAAAGAAAGAATGATTGGTATGCTTGAAGGAATAGAGCTGGTTTACAGTGCGATAAAAAACGAGCTGAGTTCAACTTCAAAGAAAGTCATTGAATCGAAAATAGACGTTTTAAATAAAATTTTGCACTCATGAGAACTCAAACTTGCTCTGTAGATTTGAAAGCGAATTTAGGGAGAGATTATCCTGTTTATAAAATAACTGGTTGCGTAAATAATGGAAAAGTTGAGCTTTTTATCGACGATGATAAAAATGAACAAGTTGGAACAATTAAAGGAGACTTGGGGCCTACGGGAAATTTTGCAGTTACTGTTTATTTGCACAATTCAAAGTATAAAAGAATTAGTGTTGGCGCTACAGTTGAGAAAGAATACATAACTGATGGAGGAGTAAGCATCGATGACAAAATAATGTCCTGCTTTTTCGAAGGAATAATTGGCGAAGAAGTTTGGGCGGAATTAACTCTGATGTCTGCAGAAGGATTGCATAAAATACTTGTTGAAGGAAAGATGGAGTACAAAAACTAGTATTTTCACTTCACTGGACTTTCTACTAAATAAAATTTTTTATTCTTGCAATCTATTTCTGCTTTAATTCCCAGCGGTAAAATTATCTGAGGGTCTGTATGTCCGAAATCCATATCTGTTACGATAGGCAAGTCTGGTCGATTAAATTCTTTAGCTATAACTTCTAGAATATTTTGATTTAATTCTTCTTTTTCTTTGTCTGAGTAATCTCTGGCTCTTCCAAATAATACTCCATTTATTTTATTATAAACTCCTTGCATGCCGTAATTTCTCAGCATCCATTTAACTTGATTGGGTGATGGTTTGTCTTCTGATGTTTCTAGGAAAAGTATTTTTTCTTTCCAATAATTAGGTTTTGGCCAGAACTCTGTTCCTTTCATAAATTCTAGAACATCCATACAACCGCCAAATAATTTGCCTTGCACCACTTCATCTCCTTGTAACCAATTCCAGCCTTTACTATTCTTTCTTGATTTTAATTTTTTAGTTTGAGGTTTTGACCAATCTTGATACCCTTGAGAATATTGCTTGTATCCAGTATATTGATGTTTTGTTTGGGGTTCAAATAACATTTCTCGCACATGACTTCTGAATTGGTCTGGAAATTTGTCTGCTTGAGAAAAACCAGACATTATTGCAGGACCATTAAAAGTAACTAAACCTAATTGATTAATGTGAGTTAGTAAAGTTGTTGTATCAGAATAACCCATTAAGATTTTAGGATTATTCTTAATAACTTTGTCATCTAAATAAGGAAGAATTCTAACTGAATCATCTCCTCCAATTGTCGCAAAAATAGCTTTAACTTCTTTATCTGCAAATGCGTTGTTGATATCTTTCGCTCTGGCTTCAGGATTGTTTTTAAGAAATTCCGCGTCGGCTCTAGCAGTAGGATATTCTTTTATGATTAAACCTAATTCATTCTCGAGAAATTTTATTCCTCCTTCATAAATCTTAGGAAAAACGCTGGGTCCGCCCCAAGACGGAGATACTACTGCAACAACGTCTCCTTCATTCAATCTTTCTGGTTTTATTGCCATTCAGTGATTTAACTCTAGAAACTATATAAAATTAACTCAGCGAAAAGTCTACAAATCCTT
>CAYHXI010000032.1:7769-13235 GCA_964360565.1 uncultured Methanosarcinales archaeon
TATAAAGTAAAAGTGTACATTCCTGTAAAAAGAAAATTTCCTCTTCCAAATGGGAGTTTAGTTATTTCTGCATCCAGCAATTCTCCAAATGAGATTTATTCTACTACATTTGTAAATTTGTTTGATTTATTGCAGAAAAGAGTAGTGTTTAATGAATTATATGAAGATTTTGATAAAGTGTATAAACCTTATTTGTTGTCTCAATGTGCTCGTGTAGAAGGAGGTAAAATGGCTTCTGGCGTAAAAGTTAATCCTTTCCCTCCTCAAGCAGAGTTAGATGAAGGCAAAAGAATATTCTTAGAAAAAGTTAGTGAGTTGAAGAGCAAGTACGCAGGAAGATTTGGTTGAGGCAAAAATGATTTACCATCTATTATTTTGTACTGGTTTCGCTACAATTCTTTGATTCGGAAATGCTTTCTGGACAAGTTGTCTAGCTACTTCTTTATCACACTCACCATACTGTCCACTAGTATCATAAATTATTCTTTCTCCGGACTTTTCATCAAAGCCAATATGGGTGCCTCCTTTTTCTTGAACGCCTTCATGAGAAAAACCCATTAATTTAACTTCTCGGATAAATTTGTTATAGATTTCTTCGTGCATATTTCCGCCAGAACTTAAAAAAGTTCTTCCCTGAAATTCCACTACAAGTATTTTTCCAGAATATTTCTCCAATAAATCCACTTCTGGAAGAGATTCTATAGTGAGTCCTTCTGCTTTATATCTATCAAATGCTTTAAGTCTTAATCGTGATTCAATGGCTTCTTCTAATTTTCCTTTTTTAACAGCGTCACTTACTTTTTTTTCAAGAACCACTCTCGCTCTATCATACATATCATCTGTAATATCATAACTAAATATTTTAGCTATTTGCTGAGTAGTTTGATAATTACCTTCTTGTAAATTCGCACTAATTCCTTCACTAATAATTTTATTTAATCCAGATAATTTATAGATATCAACAAGACTTTTGACTTTATCAATTCCATAAATGCCTTTTAATGTTTCTGCTACAACTTCTTTAGCAATAGATTGTGCTATTTCATCAGAACAGTACTTAGCTTGAAATTCTTCATTATAAATTAGTTTTCCTAAACCTTTCGCATTATGGGTATTTTGCCAAAGTCTCTGAGCAATTTCCCAGCATTTCTGCATTGCTGCTTCTCTGTTTTCTTCTGTGACTTTTGGCAATTTTTCCTCAGAAAATCCCCACCTATCTGCTAAAAAGCTTGTTGCTAAATAGAGTGCAGTAAGTTCCCCATCTTTAGGAAGACCATAAACATCAGCAAAACTAAATAAATTACTCATTTGAAATTCCTCAGTTGATGTCGGATCTTGGATTCTTTCTAGTCTTCTTTGAAAATATTTTGTTGCAGTTTCTCTTGTTTGATCAACTAAATCAAGATTTTTAGCAACGACTGCTAATTTAATTGCAGTTTCATCAGTTTTGCCGGTTCTATCTTGTAGAAAAGAAAACCTATCATTAATATAAGGTTGAGTGAGTAAAGATATTTCTTTTTCAAGTTTAATCACTTTGGCGAGTGATACTATTTGTCTTAATACTTCTTCTGACGTTTCTTCAGACATAGAATGAACTCTCCATTGTGAATATTGTTGTCCTAGTTCAGCACGTTTTTCAGGAGACAATCTTTTAAATGCATTTGTTGCAGGATCAGGAGCGCACGAACTTTTATCATTAAATTCATTTTTAGCTCCGTTTATTCCTTCCATTAATATTTGGATGTAAAGTTCAGAATATTTTCCACTCTGCTCACAGTTAGGACTAAATCTTTGCATACCTTCTTTAGCTCTTGTAAGTGGGTCTAAAATTTGATCTACTAAAGCTTCAAGTTCCTCAGCATCTAATTGAAACATGTTGTAGACTATGATAATTTGAATATTTATAAATGTTTCGATTATATAACTACTCTGTAGTGATTTTAATTATTTTTGATTCTCATAGTTGAACAAACTTTTCAATGATTAGCGCATCAACAACTTTAAAAACATCAACATTATTCTCATCAAAGAATGGACATCAAACTAACAATCCGCAAATGGACCCTTCAGAACGCAGTAAAGTATGAAGGTAAAGCCAGCTCAGGAGCAGTAGTTGGAAAAATAATCAGCGAGCATCCTGAATTAAAATCTGAATTAAAAGATTTGATGCCAGATATTCAAAAAATAATAAAAGAAGTTAATTCTCTAACTCCAGAAAAACAATTAGAAGAGATAAAAAAACTCGCTCCCGAACTTTTGGAAGAGAAACCCAAAGAGCAGAGAGAAGGATTAAAACCATTGCCTAACGCAGAGGAAAATAAAGTTGTGATGCGTTTCGCCCCCTCTCCTTCAGGAGCGCTTCACGTTGGAAGAGCATTAGTGCTTTGTCTTAATCATGGCTACTGCCAAATGTACAAAGGCAGATTAATTCTAAGAATAGAAGATACTGATCCAGAAAAAGTAGATCTTGAAGCTTACAAACTTTTAGAGGAAGGAGCTCAATGGTTGACAAATAATGGAGTTGCAGAAGTAATAATCCAATCAGACAGATTAGGAATTTATTACGACCACGCTGAAAGAATGATTGCTACAGGAAAAGCATATGTTTGTACTTGTTCAGGAGACCAATTCAGAGAATTATCCCTCAAAAAGCAAGCTTGCCCATGCAGAGAGATTCCGAAACAGGAACAATTAATTAGATGGGCTAAAATGTTCTCAGAATTCAAGCCAGGAGATGCTGTTGTAAGAATAAAGACGAGTATCAGCGATCCAAACCCTGCGATGAGAGATTGGCCTGCGTTTAGAATTAATGATAAACATCATCCTAGAAAAGGCAGTGAAGTGAAAGTTTGGCCGCTGATGAATTTTGCAGTTGCAGTTGACGACCACGAATTAAATGTGACACACGCCATTAGAGGAAAAGACCACATGGATAATGAAAAGAAGCAGAAATTTGTTTTTGATTTTTTTAAATGGAAAATTCCCACGCATCTTTACATCGGCAGAGTTAATTTTCTTGGCTTTGACTTAAGTTCTTCCGAAACAAAAAAGAAAATTCAGCGCGGAGAATATGATGGTTGGGACGATATAAGAATTCCTTTCCTTCCTGCTCTAAAAAGACGAGGCTATCAACCAGATGCATTCACTAGATTTGCAGTTGAGATGGGAGTTTCTCAAAATGACAAAACTATAACTGGAGAAGATTATTTCAAAAGTTTAAACGCTTTTAATAAAGATATTATCGACATAAAAAGCAACAGATATTTTTTTGTGATTGAGCCAGTTGAAATTACTGTTGAAAACGCTCCAGAGCAAAAAGTTGAGCTGGAGTTGCATCCTGAAGACAATAAGCGAGGCAAAAGAATTTTTAAAACATCAACAAAGTTTTATGTGGCAAAAGATGACTATTCTAAATTTAAGAAAGGAAAGTTGTATCGTCTGATGGATTGTTTGAACTTTAAGTTCGGCGAAATAGACAAAATAACTTTTGACAGCGTAGAATATGAGCACTACAAAGAACACGGCGAAAAAATAATGCACTGGTTGCCTGTTTCAAAAGAGCTAGTTAATGTTGAAGTTTTAATGCCAGATAAAACATTAAGAAAAGGTCTTGGTGAATCTTTACTCAGCAAATTAAAAGAAGGAGATATTGTTCAGCTTGAACGCTTCGGCTTCTGTAGATTAGACAAAAAAGAAAAAGATAAATTGACGTTCTGGTTCGGGCATAAGTGAGTAAAAGTCTATTAATTAATATTCAGTTCAGTTATCCGAAATTACTAGAATAGTTTCCTAAGCAATGTTTTATTTCTTTATTATTTATGATTAGTAAGTTTGTTGCCATTTTATCTAGGAAGTATCTGTCGTGTGAAATTAATATTATTGTTCCTTTGTATTTTATCAGTGCTTTTTCCAGAGCTTCTATTAATTCAATATCTAAGTTGTTTGTTGGTTCGTCTAGCAGCAGAACATTAGATTTTTCAGTCATCAATCTCACTAAATTTAATCTTGCTTTTTCTCCTCCGCTCAAAGTATTTAATTTATTTTTTAGTTTGTCTTTGGGAAATCCTGATTGTATGGCTAGCGATATTAGCTCATGTATTTGCATATTTGCGAATGAATTTGCAAAGAAATCAATTACTTTTTGATTGAGATTTATGTTCTTTAGTTCTTGGTCAAAGTAGCCTACTTTAACATTATAACTTGATTTGATTTCTCCACTGTCAGGATTTATGAATCCTCCTAATATTTTTATTAATGTGCTTTTGCCTGAGCCGTTTTTGCCAATAATCGCTATTTTTTCGCCTTTATGAACTTCAAAATTTACATTTTCGAAAATAGTGAAATCATTAAACGATTTTTTAACATTTTTAAGTGTGAACACATCATTGCTCTGTATTATGCTTTCTTCAAAATCTATTTTAAATATTTGAATAAATTCTTTAGGATTATACACTTCAGGAAGTTCTTCGGCTCGTCTTTCAATTCTATCTGCAAGTATTCTTAGTTTTTTACTTCTTTGAATGCTGGCCCATTCTCTTTTTTCTTTTGCAGAATCCAGCAATCTTTTTTTCTCTTTAGTTACTACTTGAAATTTATGTTCCAATGCTGCTAAATGTTTTAATCGTTCATCAACATAATGTTCATAGTTTCCAACATAAACTTGAAATTTATTATTTTCTATTTCAACTACTTTGTTGATTATTTTGCTTATAAAATATCTATCGTGAGATACTATTAAAAGTGTGGCCTTTGTTTTTGTCAGTTCATCCTCAAGCCATCTTAGAGTTTCAAAATCGAGATGATTTGTTGGTTCATCAAGTATTAATAAATTTGTATCTTTGCAAAGACATTCAGCAAGACGTAATTTCGTCCTCTGTCCGCCGCTGAGATCTATGATTCTTTTATTGTACTCTTCCATTTCGAATTTTAATTCACCAAGAATTTTCTTGATTTTACTTTCTTCAATCCGTTCCACCACTCTTGTGCAGAGCAGTTCATATTCTTGCATGATTTTTCCTAATTTAGTCATATCTTCATATGTTTTAGGATTTCCTATTTCTAGCTCATATTGTTTTTTGCGTTTTTCAATAAATTCATATTTCTCTTTCAAGTATTCTAAGAATGTTCGTTCTGATTTTTCAAATTGTCTTTCTTGAAGCATGATGCTGACTTTTAAGTTTTTATTTAATTCTATAATTCCTTCAAACTCTTCTTCTCCTGCAATACAATTAATTAGTGTAGACTTGCCCGTGCCATTTTGTCCGATTAAGGCACATTTATCTCCTTCATGCAAGATTAATTCTCCATCTTTGAAAAGGATTTTACTTCCAAATTGTTTCGATAAATTATTTATTCTTAGTATCATAGTTAAACCCTCAAATATTTTAAAAAAATTAATATTTATTAAATAATATGGCTAAAGCTACACAGAAGTTTAATTGGAAATTACTTCGTTAAGTTCTAAAA
>CAYHXI010000033.1:0-13058 GCA_964360565.1 uncultured Methanosarcinales archaeon
ACCTTGAGAAAAATCAAGTTGTAAAACACACTAGAATGATCGGCAAAGCAAAATTGTACAGATTAAATAAAGAAAACTTAGCAATAAAACAATTGATAAGATTTTATGACACTCTACTAGTTCAGAGTGCGAATGAAGTTGTTAATAAGAAAGAATTAGTTGTTGAAGTTTAATGTATTCTGCTTTCTATATTTAATTACACTCCCCACCACATACACCAATGTACTTATCAACAATCCAGGTAGCCATGCGTTATTTCCTATTGTAAACCAACCGACATAAAGAACTATTGTTCCTAATATCAAGCTCCATTTTGCTGCAGAAGCATTTGCTTTTTTCCAGAAAAATCCTCCAATAATTGAAGGAATCATATTCATCGTTGTAAACATAGCTAAAATTCCCAACTTAACTATGTTTGGAACGAAGTAAGCTATAACTAAAGCAACTAAACTAAATAATACTGCAAACAATCTCGCTCTATTAAGTAAGTGATGCTCAGATGCATTTTTGTGCACGAATTTAGCATAAATATCATTTGTTATACTTGTAGAGCCTGCAACAATTGCGCTGTCTATACTTGACATTGCTGCTGCAAATATCGCTGAAAATCCTAGTCCTAAAAATCCTACAGGCAACAACTCTTTCATCAAAGTAAATAATCCTTGTTCAGGATTTATATCTGGAAATAATTGTTTCGCCCACAATCCGAATATTATCGGTGCAATATACAATGGTATTGATATTAAGAATGATATCGTAAATGCTTTTCTTATTATGCTGGATGATTTTGCAGAGTATACTCTTTGCCAAGTGTCCATCTGAGTTAAATTTCCTAGAGAACCTAGCAAAAGACTTCCGAAAAAAAATACTGCGCCTCCATAATTAAAAAAGTCAAAATGTGTCGCTGGAAGTTGAGTTATTGTAGAGCTGGATATTTTTAACCAGCCGATAGGTATCATTGAAAAGAAAACGAAAATAATTATCCAAAATTGAACAAAATCTGTTGCAATGTCGTTTTTTAATCCTCCAAATGATGTGTATGCTACTGTTACTAATGCTGCTAAAAATAATGCAATTTCCCATGATACTCCCACTAATACTGTTGCTAACGATGCTATTCCTATGAATTGAACGCTTGTTGATAATAAAAAAGAACCTATAGTTAGTATACTTGCTACTGTGCTTGAACCTACTCCATATTTTACTGCAAAAAAATCTGCAAGTGTTTGAGCTTGAAATTTATCTCCAAATATTTTAATTCTGGGAGCCAGCCAAATCAACAATGCAAATCCTAATACCGTTACAAAAATTACTGAAACTCCGTAAGAAATTCCTGTTCTGTACGCTTCTGAAGCAACTCCTAATAAACTTCCTATTCCAAATGCAGTTGATAAATTAGAGCAGACCAACATAATTGTTGAAGTGCTTCTATTGTTAACGGTAAAATCAGATAAATGTTCTTTTCTTCCTCTAAAATATCCTACAGCAAGTATTACTAAGAAATATATTATCACTATTGCATAATCTATTGTGAAAGACATTTTAGGTTGTTAATTATTTGAGTATTATTAAGCTTTTGGTTTAGATACTTTAAGGTTAAGCCACTAAGTTAGTTTAAATATTAAAAAGATAAATCTAATCTGTTTTAACATGATTTTCATTTCAAGCGTCTTACAACCGAAAGATTTTTATAGTTATAGTTATAATTATAGTTTATGGCAACTACAGTTCAAATATCAGACTCCACTAAACAAATGCTTGACTGGATAAAAACAGAAGAGAAAGCTGCAACATATGATGAAGTAATACAGCACGTGATACAAATTCACACAAATGTGGCAAAATCCATGTTCGGAGTAGCAAAAGTTTCATCTTGGAATAAAAAAAAAGACAGGTTGAAGCTTCATGAGTTATGATTATGTAGTTGATAGTTCGGTCTGGGTAGAGTATTTTAACGGCACTGAAAAAGGCAACAAGGTAAAAGCAATAATCGAAGAAGAAAATATAGCCGCTTCAATAATGACTATTGCAGAACTTGCAGACAAGTTTTCACGAGAAAATAAACCATTTGATGATTTTCTTCAATTTATATTAAGTCGTTCAGCAATCATTCAATTAGATATAGAACTCATTTTAAACGCGGCAAAAATAAAAAAGGAGCAGCGCTCAAAAAAACCTAAATTTGGAATAGTTGATGCGATTCATTTAGCAACTGCACAAAAAGAAAAATCAACTTTTCTTACACTAGATAAAGATTTTTCAGGCATTAATTCTGTCATTATACTCTAAACACACTCTCTCTTCGGAGATTCATCATATATCCATCTTCCATTGAAACATGTTAATCTTTCATTTTTTAAGCAGATTTTTCCTGCAGATAAGTCTGGAATTGATGTAGATATTTTTTCGCCGGAGTTGTAGCAGAAATTTTTCTTAGAAACGTCTCCCGCATAATAACATTTTGTTTCTGAACAAGGACTTGAATAAACTACTTTTGCAGTTAGCACAACTTCAGTATTTGTTTGAAAAGAATACATTCCTAGAACTAGCAATCCAACTAATGCTACGCTGCTCAGCCACGATAAAGCAAAGTGATGTTCTTTCATAAGTACAATTTACCTCTTTTAATAAGCATAGTATGTGTGGTAAATATATAAAGTTATTGCAGAAAAATTAGCCCATAACAAAAACGTAACATTTATATATCAATCGCGACATTTATATTACACATGTTACAAGAATATGACATCTTCAAAAATTTAAGCAAATGGAAGGTTCTTCAACCTTTTTTTGCAGACCCTCACAAAAACAACATAGGTTTAAGAGAATTAAGCAGAACTATTGGCCTGTCAACTCCTTCAGTCAAGTTGCATTTGAAACAATTAGTTAAGGAAGGAGTATTAAAAAATGGAATTTTCAGAAGAATGCCAGTATATTGTGCAAATCAAAATGATGAAAGATTTCGTGAACTTAAAAAAATAAATAATATTAATTTGCTGCACAAAACAGGATTCATACAACACATATTTAATAAGTGCCAGCCGAATGTAATGATTTTATTTGGTTCCGCATCAAGAGGAGAAGATACTGAAGAAAGCGATATTGATTTGTATTTGGAATGCGCAGAACAACAACTGGATTTAAGTTTATTTGAGAAAGAATTAAAAAGAAAGATTCAACTACATTTTTATGATAGTATTAATCGAGTTAATTCAAAAGAACTGAAAAATAATTTATTAAATGGAATAATATTAGAAGGGTACATAAAGGTGTTTTAATGACTATTAATAAAATAACTCCAGACAAAGAAAAAGCAAAGTCTTTGTACAAAATGGCTCTTCAAACATATTCTATGATAAAAACAATCAAAGAAAGTGAGTTCCCTTCAAATATTGTGAAAGAATATTATGATGTTATTCGACAATTCATAGATATTCTACTATTAGTGAAAGGATACAAAACTTTTGGAACTGGTTCTCATGAAGAGTGTATTTCTTTTGCACATAAAGAAGGCAGATTAAACACAACCGAATATGTTTTAGCAGACGATTTGAGAAAAATAAGAAATAAAATTGAATACGAAGGATTCTTTGTAAACTATGATTATCTAAAAAGAAAGAAAGATTCAATAGAAGAACTATTAAATAAACTCAAGCTCTTAGCCGAAAAGGAATTAACCATTAAAAGAGCGTTCATTATTCATCGATGGGGTGGCAATCCTAGTTCTGATTGGTATCTATGGTTGAAAAAAAAGTTAGAAGGAGAAGGTTTTAAAGTCACAGTTCCTGAAATGCCAGATACTTCTGAACCAAAGATTGATGTGTGGATTTCTCACTTGAATCAGGTCGTCGAAGAGCTCGATTCAGAAACTATTTTTATAGGGCACAGCATTGGCTGCCAAACAATAATGAGATTTTTAGAAAAACAAGATCTCAAAGATAAAATAAGAAAAGTTATTTTTGTCGCAGGCTGGTTAAAACTAGGAAATTTAGAAAATAAAGAAGTTGAAGAAATCGCCAAACCATGGATTAACAACCCAATTGATTTTGATAAAGTTAAAAGCAAATCAAATAACTTCACTGTCTTTTTGTCGAGTAACGAACCCTATGGTTTCGTAAAAGAAAATGAAGCATTATTTAAAGACAAATTAGGAGCAAAAGTTACTATAGAAAAAAACAAAGGACACTTCACAGAAGATGATGAAGTAGTAGAGATTCCTGAAGTATTAGAAACAATAAAATATATAGGAGTTTGAATATCGAACAAACTAGGATTATTCAAAGCACGCCAAGATAAATAATGCACATTTTTATACTTTAACATCTATTTGTGCGTCATGATTAAACGAATTCAGTTTGCAGTACAGTATTTGAGCGAAGACGGCAAATACTTAGGTGGAGTTCATGGGGAAGAGTTTGAGAAAGGAGCAAAAACCAGTCTTAAAATTCCAGATAATGGAGGATTAGAACATATTCTTGAAGCAACTGTAGTGGAAAGCACAGCAACAAAAGAAGGAAAGTATTCTTTGCTATTAGAATTAAATCCTCGAGCTCCTTAAAGAGTAATAGATATGGAGTGGTTTAGAAAACTGAAAGAATTTAGTGTTGGAAGTATAAATTATGAAAAACTCAAAATTTATTCAGATATTGTTTTACTTGTTGGAGAAAAATTTGTAAAAGGAGTTCATGAAAAAGATACTGGAAGAAAAATAAAAATAATTGGAACAGTTATTTCTGAGGAAACTAAATTAATCCCCGACTATAAATATTCTTTCACAATTAAGCTTGATAAAAAACTAAGCGAGGAAGACTACAAATTCTTGAAGAGCATTGACATGGATGAAGAGAGGAAGTGAGTTATGTTCACTTAAAACGTCGAAAGATTTATATATCAATTGATATATTAGATAAGATATGCAAACACAAGTTTTAGAAAATCCATTTGTACGCTCTCCCACATTAGATACTGTTTTAATGGTAGAGAGCACAATAGAAGAAAATAGCGGCGAATACAACCGAACTGAGCTGTGGAAGAATTTGCCAAGAAAAGTTATGTGGCAAACATTTTTAGTCATTCTAGAATATCTTCAAAGCATTAACAAAATCGCTTTTGATAAAGAAGAAAAAATCGCGTACATTTGGAATCCGACTCTTGCTAAAATGCTCAGAAAAAGAAAGGAGATTAACGTATGATTAAAGCATACTACTTTTCTTTCCAGCAATTAATTTGTTATTTACATAAGGTCTATCTAGAATATCCAAAATATCATCAAGAGGTAAATAATTTTTGAGATAGTCTATTCTAACTCTATTTTCTTTTGCATTATTCCGAATATTCTCAAGATCAGAAAATCCATGATTCCAAAACGTAGCATCATATTTAGTGAATATTTTCTCAATTTCATCGCACGATTCTTTTACTTCTGGAAATTCTCCAAATCGTCTTAACATATATTCTACTGTGAGAGGACTGGCAATCCCTCCATGAACCATATCAACTCGTAAATATCCTGCAAATCCATATTCTCCTAAATCATTTGAATTCTCTTTCTCAAAAAGTTTTTGAGCGTCTTTTTGAAAACTTAAAGCTAATTTTACATGATTGTAATCATAAAGACAATGCCCTTTATTTGAAAACACATTCATAAAAAGAAATTATTTTCATTAATTAATAAATTTATGTGGTAGTTTTAGCAACCAATCTAGGAAAATTTTATAAATCAGTGTGTTATTCTGAATAATATGAAACCAGAACATATTGGAGTCTTACAAACTTTAGGATTGACCGTTATTGAAACAAAAACATATCTTACTTCGCTGGAAATAGGAAAATCAATTGCAGGGGCAATAGCGGAAAGAGCGCATTTGCATAGAAGAAATGTCTATGATGCTCTAGAGAATCTTCTGCAAAAAGGATTAGTTTCATACACTATTTCAAATGGCAAGAAATATTGGAATGCTGTGCACCCTGAAAAAACATTAACTTTAGCAAAAGAAAATGAAAATTTAATTGCTTCAGTGCTCCCCGACCTTATTTCAAAATTTAGTGCTTCAAAATTAAAACAAACAGTTGAAATTTTTGAAGGCTTGGGTGGAATGAAGAGTTTTTTTGATGATATGACAAAAACAAAACAAGAGATAGTAATGCTTTTCGCAACTGGCAGAGCATATTCAAGACTTCCTTTTTATATGAAGAATTGGGATTGTAAGATAAACCAAGAAAAAATAAAAATTAAAGTCCTTTTAAACTCAGATGGAGATAAAAAACCTTATAAAAACTACAAATATGGTGAAGTAAAAATTCTTCCCAAAAATTTTTCAACTCCAACACAAATTTTTATTTATGGAGATAAATCTGCAGTAGCTATTTGGTCAGAAGAACCTCTTGCCATTTTAATAACTAGCACCGAAGTAACCAATGGTTTTAAAAAATACTTCGAATTCTTATGGAAACTAGGAAAGCGGATAAAATATAGAGGAATTTGAAAAACTAGGAAGAATAGTCAAATTCCTCTAAGAGAAGTTTGAATAATCACGTAAAAACAGGAGTTATTCAAACTTCTCTATTAAGTAATTTTACTGAATGAAGACTCAGAGTCTGAATTCGTAAAATTAAACGCTAACCATCACTTCCACGTCTCTTCCGAAGACTTTCTTGAGGCTTTCGAATGTTTTTTCGCGGATGAATGCTCGCGCTGGAATTTTTACTTTAGCGAGTGCTTGTTCGAGTTCTTCGTAATTGCTTTTTTCAAGCGTTCCTAAGCTTCCATCTGCGTTCAATTTAGTTTTCTCCAGCTCTCTTTCTTCTGCGTCTAAGTCTTTGACAACAAATGCAGTGTCTCCAAGTAAAGTCAGCTCTCCAAATTTTTCACCATACTTTACTCGTAATCTTGTTTTAGCTAGTTCCTGGCTTCTTTTGCGTTGGATATATTCAACCACAGTTTTTATCAGCTCGCTTGCTTCTTTTCTTACTTTTTCTACATCTGTTCGAGTCATTTTTCCAGAATCGAATGCTTTCTTTGCATCAAAGACAGAATGTATTTGTCTCAATAGATTTGCAGGGAGTTTTCCTGTGCTGATAATTTTGTCTTCGAACTCGTGCACTAAGTCTGATTCTGGAATCGAGTCCAAGCCTTCGAGTTTTAGTGCATCTCGTATTACGGTTGCTATTGTGTCGTTGATGTGTGTTATTGTTTCTTCTTCTTTTATTTTCTCAATTTGAGTGAACAATTTTCGGATTCGCTTTAGATATTTGTCTGCTCCTTCTAAGAGTTCGTCCATTTCTTTGCCGGATAATTCTTTTCTTGTTCCATGCTCAAGTTCTTTTCTTATTGTTATGTTTCTTTCAAGAATTTTTACGTCTTCTTCAGTCAACAGTTTTTCTTTTTTGACGAAAACATCTCTCATTACTTGAGGGGTTTCTTTTGGTGTTGGTGGAGCTACTCCGTGCATCATTAGTGCAGCTTGGGAGGGAGTTAGAATTGCATAGAATAAATCTTCCATTCCTATGTCTTTTATTTTTAACTTCACTCTGTCAATTATTTGTTCTCCTGTGCTCATGTACATGTCTATTGCTTCTGGGCTTGGTTTTATTCTTCCCATTTTCAATAATTGTTTCCATGGCATGAATATTCCTCTGTCGTAGAATGGCACTCCATCTCTTAAGAATGTGAAGATTACTGGATGTGCTTCTTTTACGCTTTCCCAGAAGTCTGTCAAGATGTAGACTTGGATGTTGATTTTGTTTTTGACGCCAGTCATTTCTCCAGCTTGATAGCCCATACCAATTATGATTTGTCTGAGTTTATCTTTCAATTCTCCGCGAGTCATTTTTTTGACGTCAGTGTCGTCGATAACTATGAAGACGTCTATGTCGCTTTCTTTTGTTGCTTTTCCTTGAACTAGACTTCCCGCGAGAACGTATGCAACAATGTATTTCTCGAATTTTTTGAGAACCATTGTTTTGTGAATTTCTGCTATTCTTATTGCTGAAACCATTCCAGTATCGTAAACTGGAGCAGACATTGCTATTAATTGCAGTAATTCTGATTTTCCGTCGTAGCAGTTCTGCCATAATTCTGTTAAAAGTAATGTTTGCGGTAAAAAGTTCGGGTCTGCTTCTTTTGCTTCTTTTTCTATGATTGCAAAAAGTTTGTCTCTTAACTCTTGCTTCGACATTTTTGTCGGTTCGGTATCGTCTATTAGAACTAAAATGTGGACTTTGTCTTTTTCATCTTTTAATTTTTTTAATTCTTCAGCATCCATTCCTGGTTTTTCTTGAGGTGGAGGAAGCAAGCATATTCCCATGATGTATTTGTCGAATTTTTCTACAATCACTTTTTGAAATTTATCTAATTTAGCTTTTATTTTATCCAATCTTTCTTTTACTTCTGGAGGAAGTTCTGGCATTTGAGGTGTTTGTTGAGCTGGAACTCCGCTTGGTGATTTGTAATCTTTCTTATACTCTTCCTTGGTTTGTTTTTGTTCTTTTGATTGTTCTTTTTGTTTTGACATTTTTAACCCTCCCCTGATTTTAAATGATTATTTTTTCGATTTGATTGAAAACAGATATGTTTCCTACTACAAGCTCTTTAAATATTTCTATTGCTTTCTTTCCATTATTAACTGTTTCTGCAACGAAATCAAATGCAACATTGTGCAATCCATTTCTTGCAGGCATCGGATTTATATTTTGCGAAAGTCCCGCAACATTATTGTCTACAATTGTTTGCATCCATGCTAATGAAAACGCGAATGCTTTTGCTTCTTCATCGTGCTGAGTTCCTAAAGATGGGCTCATCACGTGACCTATTTCATGGCCAATGGTTAGCATAAGTCTGTCTAAGAAATCTTTTTTTGCAAATACTTCATTAACTCCTCTTCCTTGGCTGTTGAGCGAGAATCCCATTATCCCTTCGCTCCATTTTCCGCCGCTTCTTGAATGTGCTTTTATGAATTCTTCTTCGTTTAAAATATGAATCTTCAAATTATTTGGCAATTCTTCCCCAGTCATCAATCTGAAAGTGTCTTTTATTGCATTAGTTACAACTGGAATTTGTTCTCCTTGCACAAATACTGTTGCTGGACGATTTGGATTCAAGAAATCATCTGAACCGAATTCAACATTTTGCGATTGTTTTGTTAGATAAGTTCCTATTCCGTATTTTAGTGCGCTGTAAAAAGAAATTCCGTTTTGATTTCTGTGAGTTTCTATGCTTTCAGAAACTAAGCTGTCGATTGAATTGTATTCTGCAGAATTATTACTGCCAGAGTATCCTGCTGAGAAAGCGTAGCTCCCAGATGAATTTCCGTATGAAGAACTACTCTGTCCATAGCAAGAACCGCAGTTGTACATTTTTATTTTTACCTAATTGATTCTTCAAGTTTTTTTCCTGAAGGTTTAGGAGGAACTGCAACTTTTGCTTTTTTTGCTTCGGCTTCTAAATCTACGCCTAAGTCTTTCAAAGCTTTTATGTGTGCCTGCATTAATTGCTCGACAATTTGCAGTATTCTTGCAAGTTCATTTCTTTCATTTGCAAGAGTCGTTAAAGCCCCTTTATGAAATCCTACTTGTTCATTTGAATCTGTTTTTTGTGCCATTTTTGTTTTCACCTACTGGTTCCATTTGGTACTTTATCTTTTTCTCTGTACACTGGTGTTGCATTGTCTTTAGAACTTTGTCCTAAATATTGTGAAAGTCCAGCTTTATCAAGATACATATTTATTAAAGCGTCAAGAACCATGGACGTTGCTTTTCCGTACTCTGGTTTCAAAGCAGTTTGGTCTTTTAATTGAGCTAAGTGGTATGCTATTCCTGCATAAAGAATCTTTTGATAATCTTCTGGCATTGCACTCATTGATTGAGGGAATAGAATATTTTCTACAGGTCCTAAACCTCTAATTAAGGGTTCATATTTTTTATGCGCGTCGCTAACTAATCCATCTAAATCAGGATAAGCAGGTTTTGCATTACTTCCACCATCTGCAGTATAGTTGCTTTGTGGCTGTTCATATTTGTCTGTCATTTTATACCCTCCGTTAACTAATTGTGACTTAAATATCACATAGACGTTATTTGTTTTGCAAAGATATAAATGTTATGTGATAAAAAGGTCATATTTACTGTTCTTAAAAAGAAAAGAATATGTAGACTTATAAAATCCAAAAGAACCATTTCACACCATCATCAATCTAGTGTCTTTAATTCAACAAAAACTTCCACGCAGGAATTAGTTTTATTATTCCTTCTTCGTTCTTTATTTCTTTTTCTTCTTTTTTTGTAACCAAAATTCCTTGTTTTTGGTTGAATTTTTTCATAAATTCTTTTATTGGCTTCAAATCTTCAGGGTTTATTTTTTCTTGATATTTAATTTCTATTGGCACTCCGTTACTAATCATATCTATTTCATTCCCATTTTTCCAAAAAGAATTCGCACCCAGTTTATTCAAAATAACAGTTTCTACCATTCGTCCAAAAAAAGATTCATCAATTTTCGACTTATACAAATAAGATAGAGCAGTATCAGTCGGATAAGCTCTTTTTTTCTTTCTTAATGTGGTTATGTTTCCTTTTCGGTAATTTCCTAAAATGTTTATTAAGAAACTTTCCTTAAGATATGAAATGTAATCTTTTATTACCCTCCTATCTTTTTCAAATTGTTTGCTTAAAGACTGGTAATCAACATACATTCCCGGGTTTGTTGATATCAATTCTAAAAGAATCTTTAAAAATTCAGGATCCTCTATGCCAAACAGGTTCGGTATATCTTTGTATACTATTTTATCGACAACCAATGCTCGTACATATTCCTTAAACTCTTTGTCAGTTTCTAATAAAAATGTTTCTGGAAAGCCTCCTTTCTCAACAAATTTCAAGAAAAAAGAATTAACTGTAGTTTCGTACTTAAAATTTTCCTCTTTAACATTATTGAATTTTAAATACTCTCTGAATGTGAAAGGCGTTAAAACAAATTCAAAAATTCTGCCTGCTAAAGTTTCTTTTGTCTTTTTTTTTATGAAAAGTGATTCAGAGCCACTTATGAAAAATTTTAGTTTAGGATATAAATCATAATATTTTTTTAATTCATTCTCCCAATTTTTGTATTTTTGAATTTCATCAAGAAAAACGTATACTTTAACTTCTCTAAAATCTTTTGAGTGAATCTCTTTATAAGTGTTCAAAACTTCGCTCAACTCTACAGATATTTCGTCAAAAGAGAAAAACAAAATATTTACTGGCTCTATTTTATCTTGTATTAACTTGTTTATTAATTGATACATTATTGTGGTTTTTCCAATTCTTCTAAGCCCTGTTAATGCGACAATAAACTTTTTGCTTAAATGTTTTTCTATTTCAATGAAAATATCCCTTTTGAAAGATAGAGCCAGCTCTAAATCAACTTTCCCGTTTACCCACCAAGGATTAAATTCTTCTAATTTCGTCTTTTCCATAGTACTACAAGTACATTAGAACGTACTTGTTTATAAACTTTGTGGTCATTCTAATGTACATATTTTCAGTTATTATGGACATTACGATGTACATATCATCTAAAAATAAGTTAAATATTTAAAATCCATTTAACCACTCCACCTCACACATCTTTCCATCCTGCTTCGCATTCTTTCAGTGGATTAACAGAAGGAATTGAAGTAATGAAAAAGAAAACTGGGAAATAATTACGACAAACAGAGTAATAGTAACTAAAGGAGCGAAATTACCGTATAGGTTCCACATTAAAGATAATGAGTTTGTGTCCAGATGATCTGTATGTGCACAAATAAACTAAAAGTTTCAGAATAATGTGCACATACAAAATAGAATGATTTAATTTAACTCAGAAAAGAAGCTTTTAAATATCTAATAAACATTAAGAATTAAAAAGAGGAATACATGCCATACTACGAAGAACCAATAAAAATGCTAGTTTCTTTAGGATTATTAGATGTAGTTTTGCCGTTTATTGTTATATTCGCAATTTCTTACGCTTTATTGCAGTCGAGTAAAATATTAGGCACTGAGAAAGGTCAGCCAAAGGCGAACATGAACATAACAATTTCTCTAGTTTTCAGTACTTTTTTTGTTCTTACTGTAAATTATGTTATGTTTATGCAGGAGTTTTTTACTTATTTAGTTATTGCTTTGTTTTCTATAACTGTATTTTGGCTAATCTATAGAACTATGAGTACGTCTGCCTCAGACATTAAACATCTCGCTCAAAAAGCAGGATTGGCAGTGTTTGCAATAATTTGCTTGATTATCCTAGGCTACAAAAACATTTTTCCTTCAGATTTTCTTCAGAACGCACTTCCAGCATTTGTTGTCTTCGGAACTTTATTTGCAGTAATGTGGTTTGTATTGAGGAGTGGGAAGAGTGAGAGTGGAAGTGGTGGAGGGAAGGGGAAAGGCAAGGAAGGTAAGTCTGGAGAAAAGAATGAGGAAAAAGGAAGTGGAGGAAAATCTGAGCCTGAGTTTTTAGAAAGAATTCCTTTCTCAGATGGCACTGGAAAAATTTAAACTGTTTTCCATCTATACTTATCTAAGTATTCCACACGTTTCTTCTGGTCATCATAACCAACTACAAAAAATATTTGGTCGCTCGATCTTATCCCCCTATATTCTTTTCCACATTTGAAACCATTTGGTCCATGAATATGTCCATTCAAAGTTACTGCTTTATTTTTCTTAACAAGTTCAAGCAAAGGAATGCTAAATGGATACTGCTGTTTCCCATCCGATGCTCCTTCTTCAAATCCTTTGTGGGCTAAAAGAATATCAAATTTTTCATCTTTTAATCTTTTGTATGAAGGACTGATTTCTGCATAAACTTTTTCTTTGCCATGCTGTTTAACCAGTGCTTCTAATTTGGATGGGTCTGCAGGAGCTTCAAATTCCATTCCTTCATAATAACCTGTTTGTTGTTGAACTGCACAATCGTATTGAGTTAAATTTGGTGCTCCTGCAAATCTTATTCCTTTAACAACTTGGATTCCTTTTTCTGCCCATTGTCAAAAAAAATTAGTTGAACATCAATACTACCAGTCGAAGACTGGATAGCA
>CAYHXI010000034.1:0-7130 GCA_964360565.1 uncultured Methanosarcinales archaeon
ATAGAAGAAAATTAGTTAAGGATTGATTATCTTCTCCTCTCCAAACACTCTTCTCTACTGTAATCGTTGTCGTAGATAAATTGCAAATTCTCTTCGTCTAGAAAGTCGTAGATTGCAGTTGGACTTACTATTATTCCTAAATGAGGGAATATTACTTCATGATCTTTTAGAAAGATTTTTTTATTTTTGTAATTGTGCTCAAGAAAATCTTCTTCAATCATTATTGAAACTCCAATCAATTCTTTAGTATTTTCCAGATAAACTCCTCCGCCAGAATTCCCTTCTTTTATAGGTGCATTTATTCTCCAAAAATCTCCTCCTCCTAGAAGAGTTCTTTTGTTGGTTAATTCTCCATAACTTTGCAGAGGAGGATCTTCTGTGGGACAGCCAACAGTATAAACTCTGTCGAAAATTTTTACGTCATTTACTTTGTCTTTTGGTATTAAATCTGCAACTTGAAGTTCTTTGTCAGAGATAACTTCTATAACTGCTAAATCAGTTATTTTATTTTGAGCGATTAAGTTAGCAGAATAAATTATTTCTTTACTCTGAGATAAAGAATATTCATACACATCAATCGAAGATAGTAATTCATCTGTGTCTACAACATGAGAAGCAGTTAAAATATAACTGTAAACTAAATCATCTTTCTTTTTGCTGTATAAAACAGTTCCAGCACCTATTCCATATGCATCCTCGAGATTAAGCTCGACTCTAACAGTCGGAGCAATCATTTTAAGATAAAGCTCGTCAACATCTCTGATGTTATTGGCTAAAGTTATTCTAGATATCTTCTGCTCAAGATTTTGAACTTTATTCTCAAGAGCTTTAATCTGAGAACTTGAAGCACAGCTATTCAACATTAAAGCGCCAGTTAGTAAACATACACCTATTTTTTGTTTAAGACTCATTAATGGTTGTAGAATAAATGGAATTTAAAAATGTGTTGACAAAAATAAATGTCTTGTTACTCTCTCAATCTTCTCGCTTTCTTAATCAATGCGTCTTGATATACTTTGAATGCTTTGCGGTTCTCTTTTTTGTAGATATAAGGAGTTCCTAAGTCTTCTTTACATTTAGAACATTTCAATACTTTAACTAAGCTCAAAGGTTTTCTGTCTAGATTAAGTAATTTGTTCGGAAAGAAAATTCTGTCAAAATAAAGTCTTCTCAACCTTCCAGGATAATCATCTTTTTGGTAAATCATAATTTCATTTTTACAAACTCTGCAAAATAAAGTAATTAATTTAGTTTTATTCCCTCTAGCTTTTCTGTATTTGTCGTTTTTAAATTTAAAATCCATTTTTTTCACTTAATCAATTGTTGATTCTGCTGCTTCAGAAACTCTAAGAATCTTTCTTTTTCTGCGGTAACTATTACGAATCCAGTGGATTGAGACTTAGAATCTCCTCCACTAAGAAGACTTCTTACAACCACTCCTTTCTTTGCAGGATAATTTATTTTAAGAGTTGAAGGCTTTCTGCGCTTATCTAATTCAAAATATGCTCCGTAGCTGGATAAACCTTTATCTAATAAGCTCTGATCAGTTTGCATAGAAAGGTCTGCTTGATTTAAAACATTTGCAGTCAATCGTCCCGAATCTTCACTAATTGTTATAGTCAACAATTCATCAGAAGTTCTGTCTTGGAACAATTTCTTCTTACTTCTTAAATTAAGATTCAGTGTTCTAAGTCCTCCTCCACTTAATTCTAGCATCCCTCCTCCGAGAGTTATTATTTTTGAAGTTCCAGAATCAATTTTTTCATCTCCATTAAGGTCTGCCCGCATAGGATTTCCTTCAGTAACTAAATCAACTTGCACAGGATAAGAATGACCATTAAGAATCATAGTTCCATTACCTGAGGTGGGATTGTAGCTTCCTGCAGCAAACCCTCCTGAAGAATCTCTAAGAACTAAAGCATTTGAATTTTTATTGATTCCATGATATTGAACAATATTTGTTTCTCCATCCACATCATTTTGATCCATAGCTATAAAAAAATCATCTCTATCTATGAAGTATCCTGCGCTTTCTTGAAATATTAAATTGTGCCTCTGGTCTCCGTATTCAACCACTCCATTTATGCTCGATAAAAATGAAGTTATGCTGTATGCATGCCCTCTTGCATTAATGAATTTGAGAGAATATCCTTTTCCAGAAGGGTCAAATTCAATTAAGTTTCCTGAAGATTGAGTGGTTGTAGTAGTAACTCCTGCAGAGCCTAATCCGCCATAATAAATATCGAAATTACTAGATAACAGCGCTTCTGGAAATTTCAAACTATCTCCTACACTGGTTCTAGGTGCAACTCTTAATATAGATTCATCAGATCTTCCGACTGGAAGAAGCCTGTAAATTATTTCGCTAATTACAATTCTATTGTTTATTCGTGAGGCTGCAATTTTTACTTTTGCTCCGCGGATAAATTCTCCATTTATGCTAACTCCAGAATGAAATGAATTGTCTGTGAAATCTGAGTCTTTCAAATTTAGACGTCCTTGGTCTCCAAACAAAATTAGTTCTATTTCATTATTTGAAACTTTTGCTTTAGAAAAAACATAAGGTTTGCCAATCAAAAATATTCTTCTATCTTCTAAATCTGTTAAGCTGTTGTTAGAGTTGAGGTTGCTTTCCAACCCTGGAGAAAAAATTATTTTGTAGTCGAAAACTAAATCATTAAAAGTTAAAAAATCAGAAGTCATTCCTTCCTCATCTTTATCAAAAGTTATGTTACCTCCATTTAATCCTTCTGTTGGACTGTCAAATTTCAACGCTTGAGAATATCTTGTTGCAGAATTTGCAGTTGTTATTGTGGCAGGAGAAAAAGAAATAAGCTGTTCGCTTCCGATTGAAGGAATCTTTTGCGCAATGGGCTTGTTAAGCTCTATTTTTGAAAACATGATTGTGTTTGTTGTTTTATCAACAACTTTAACTGCACTTCCAGTTAATGATGAATTATCTAGAAATCCAACAACTGCGAACATTAATACTATTCCTAAAATTGCAAATTCAATGTGTTTAGTCATTATACCTCTTTTACGGGTTTTGGCTCTTAGCTTTTGGGTATTGGCCATTGGCTAATTGCTAACTCCCAATAGCTAATTGCTATTTACAAACTATTTAAAACCTACTATCTAAGTTGATTTAGTTGTTTGATGTTGGCCTATAAATCCTACAACGACTTTTTCTTTACTTTGGTCGTAATGGAATGCTATGCTTAATGTGTGTCTAGGGTCTTTTGAAGTTCCTTTTCTTAAGTGTTCATTTAATGGAATTTTTTTGCCATCATATTCTGCATAATATTCGCTTTCAAAAGTAGTCATTGTTACTTTACTTTGATGTGGTCTGTAATGTAGTTCTATTTGAATCATGGCAGATTGAATTAAATCTCCTTTTAATTCTCCTTTTCTGGTGTTTAAATAAGTGGTTGCAAGCCATTCTAAAGCTTTGAAAACTACTTCTGGTTTATCGTAAAGACATTTATTTGCTCCTTTTTGAGCTCTTCCAAGTATGACTAATTGGTCTTCTGAGTAAATCTCTCTCACTCTATTGACTGCTTCTTCTACAGATCTAAATGACGTGTTTGTTAGTTTCTCGTCTTCATCTTTTCCTTTTGAGTTATTGAACGATGCTGTCAATCCGGAAACTTTTGCTTCAAGAGTTCTGATTTTTTCTTGCAACGTCTCTTCATCTTTCTTAAGCTGAGAATTTTCTTTACTTAATCTATCATTTTCTTTAGCGTATAAATCTGCAAGCTCTTCGTAATCTCTTTGTCCTGTAAAGACATCTGCTTTTAGTTTGAGCCTCATCTCTTGAATCTCTTCAAGAGAAACTTCAGCAACTCTAGAGATTGACTCTCTCGCCAATTTTTCCAACAGCTCAAAATGAAGATTTCTAGCTCTAACTCCTCCCCTTTCTGTAAGTCTTTGAGGAGTTATCAATGGGTGAAGTAAAGGATCTGTTGGTCCATGTATTGGCCAATAAATTCTAACTGCGCCACCATAACAACTCATGGATTTTCCAATAGAATCTTCTATTTTAAATGGAACAAATTTATCTTTGCAGATATAAACATGTGCTAATCCAACAATGCTTTTTGCTATTTCTATTGGATTTACAATTGGTCTTTCAGTTATATGGTCTTTAGTTACTAGTACAATTGGTAGAGTTCTTTTTTTACTGTATAAAGCACCAACCAAATCGCTTACATTCTCTCTCGCCAATATTTCTGGCTGAGTCATTAAATGCTTGAAATTATAACAATTAAATGTATCGATCAGCATAGGAACAATTGCAGGTCTTGAAACTTGGTATTCTGCTTCTGGACGAAGAGTTGTTCCTGACCATCCGTTTGATAATGTGATGCTGACTTTATGAGGAGAATTTGATTGTTCTTTTAAGTGTATTGCAGTTCCCCATTTGAATTCTTTATCCTTTCGGTCATCATGCTTTAAAGCTAAAGAAACTAAAGAAGTATCTTCTCTACTTAATTTTATTACGTCTAAAGAAACGTCTCCGAAACTTAATTTTGTTTCTTCACCCATTTGAGAAAAATTCAAGCAAGACTGCGTTCTTTTGCTTGACCAATCATCTATGATTTTTAGCACTTCGTCTAAAGATGGTTTTTCATCTGCAGTTCCTATTGCAAAAGATGTTTGGTAGATTGTTTTCATTTTAATTACTTGTGTGGTTGACATTTATAAAGGTTTCTGTTGTTTAACTACTTTTAATTAGTAACAGAAAGGTTTTTAAAGAAGCGAGCATTAATGAGGTTAATTAAGTGGAGGACAAAAATGGAAGAACTAAAACATTATGACAACATAACATTCAAAAAAGAACATTACGGATTTTCATTGAGTGGAGAGGATGAAAAACAAAAAGCAATTCTTAGAGTAGATGTAGACAATCCTTTTCCTGGTTCATTAGTTAATTTAGTTAGAAAATGGTTTAGCATAAAACCTGAATTAACAATTGGTTCAGAATTTTTGGAAATAACTGATAAAACCACTGGGCGTTTAACTGAAGTTATTGATTTGAAATCTAATAGTGGACTTGACCCTTGCACTTATTTTGAAGGTAAAATAGACCCTAAGTATTGTGAAGGAGAAGACCTTTTAGACGAAGCGAGAGAAAGACTGCATTTTGATGCGTATCAACGTCATTATGAACAATCGTTGATGGGGCAAAATAACAAAAGCAAAAGTTCAAAATAGATTTCTAAATCCACTTCATCTTGTGGAAGGCGAAATACATTACTCCTGCCGCAAAAAACATAACTACAATGATTTCCCAAAATCCTGTTGCACTTGAAGATCTAGGCAGATAATCAAAGTTCATTCCATATATGCTTGCGATTAAAGATGGAATCAGAACAATAACGGTTAAAGAAGTTAATTTTTTCATAATAAAATTTAGATCATTAGAGATGAATGCAAGTTTGTTAGAAACTGAAGTTTGATGAAGTACAAAAACATCGCTAAGCATCTCTCGCTGAGTTTCTAGAATTTCTATTTGGTGCTGGAAAGTATCATATATATCATCCAACAATCCTGTGGTTTTTTTCGAAATATCTACAGTTATTAAACCTTTTTTAAGCAGAAATACAATTTTAGAAGTTGCCCAAAAACGTCTGCTCATAGCGAACAATTCTCTCTTCAAATTTAAAGCTTCATTTAAATGTGTGGAAACATTTTCTTTTGTCAACAAAATCTTTTTCTCTATTTCGTTAATTTTTTCTTCAACTCTTCTCAAAACATCATAATTGTCCTGCACATCTCTGTCTAAGAATTCGTAAATTATTTCTCCAACATTTCTATTTCTTTTGTCTTTTTCATTCATGTAGTCATATATTTCTTCAAAAAGAGTATTGAATTGCTTAAACTCTGTTGGAAAAACAGTTATCAACACATCTTTTTTGATAATGATAAGAATATTAGTTTTCTTGATGCTTCCGCCATCCATAAAGTAATCAACCATGACAAAAATCAATGGAGTGGTCGAGTATCTTTTAGATCTTATTTCTCTAGAATAGTCTCTCAAATGAACTCGAGGAATATCGAATTCTTTAGAAATTTTATTTTTTTCTTCTTCTCCCGGACTGCTGAGGAAAAGCCACAAACAACCTTTATTTTTGTCAGGATGAGTTAATCCGCTTCCTTTCTCTACTTTTTTTGTTTTGTGATTAATGAAAATATGTCGTTGCATTACGTGCCCTCTTTTTTTTATGAATTAGTATTAGTTTATGGAGGTAGTATACTTGAGGAATATTTAAACCCTGCGATGGATTTTTCTAGAAATCAAACCGCTTCCAACAATCCAAATACATTAAACAATTGAGTTCTGATATCTGTTTGCAAGTTTACATCATCGCTCAATTCTTCAAGCTCTGCAAGAACTTTACTCTTTTGAATAGGAAGTCCGAGTTTTTCGTCATTAAGAATTTTTATTGATTTTGCTACTTTGTCTTGAACGTTTTTTGGAACAGAAGAATCTTCGTTAAGTTCTACTAATGCGTTTATTACATGTTCAAATCTTTTTGAACTCATTTTTTCTCCTTCATTAAAGCAAGCACTTCTTCCTGCAATCCTTTAGCTCTGTCTTTGAATTGCTTCTCTTGCTTTTCTATGCTTGAAATTCTCAACTCTACAAGTTCTTTTTTCTCAGACAAATCTTTCTTTAATTTTTCTTTCTCTGTGAGAACCATAATTCCGCCAATTATTTTGTACGCTTGAGAAGTAATTTCGAGCTCTTTAATTGCGCCGTCGAGTTCAAACATTTGAGACTGAAACTGCTGTTTCTGGCCAAGAAGATTCTGCAAATTCTGCTCTATTAACTGCAACTGCTGTATTTTTTCCTGCTGTTCTTTTGTCGCCATAAAATTCCTGAACTAATTCACTATACTGCTTTAATTTTTGTAGATATACTTCTTGATTTGTACAATACTTTGCTTCCGCAATAAGGGCATCTTACTTTTTTGCCCATCATTTCTTTGCTAATTTTTTTTTGGCATAGAAAACAAGTGTATTTCGTCATTTTAAGAGTCTCCTTCAATTATTTCTTCTTCAAATTCTTGAATTTCCTCAACAGTGTCTTCTGGCAGTTCTTTTGTAACAATCTTCTGCTCTACGCT
>CAYHXI010000034.1:7140-13022 GCA_964360565.1 uncultured Methanosarcinales archaeon
TGCCTGCATTTTATTACAATATGGGCATTTTTGAGGCAACTTTTGTATTTTTTCTATTTTTGCCAGCTTAAACTTTCCAGTTCGACCATATCGAACTCCAAAACGCTTAACTGAACCAAGACCGACTTCGTTTGCCATTTTCTTTAAAAATCATCCTCGCAGTATTTTAATAAATATGTTCTATAGTATATCTTGTTGAAAGAGAGAGAAGCTTTTTAAAGTTTTCTATTAATCTATTTTTATATGAGCTTAACACCATTCCAAAGGTTTCACTTGAAGAAATTTGTGAAAGAACTAGAACAAAGCAGAGCGCTCCATACTGAATTTGTCTCAGTGTATATTCCTGCAGGATATGATTTAAATAAAATTATAGGCCATCTTTCTCAAGAGCAGGGAACTGCTTCAAACATAAAATCTGCAGGCACGAGAAACAACGTTATTGATGCAATAGAAAGAATGATTCAGCATTTAAGATTATTCAAACAAAATCCTAAAAATGGACTTGCAGTATTCTCTGGAAATGTAGCTTCAAGAGAGGGAAGAAGCGATGTTAGGGTGTGGAGTGTAGAACCTCCAACTCCTTTGAATACTCGACTTTACAGATGTGACAAAGTATTTCACTTAGATATTTTAAAAGATATGCTGGATGAAAAAGAGGTATATGGATTGATAGTTATGGATGCTAGAGATGCAATAATTGCGATACTAAAAGGAAAAACAATAATTCCATTGATGAAAACTCACTCTCAAGTTCCTGGAAAGATGAAAGCTGGAGGACAGTGTTTAGATGAAAATAGCTTATTAATGCTTGATGATGGGGGCATAATTTCAATTAAAGAATCACACAATCCTCTGAAAACAATATCTGCAGATTTAAATGAGCAAAAAACAGTTAAAAGCAACATAACTCACAAGTGGACAAATAAAAAAGAAGTTTTAAGAATAACAACAAAATATCCTAAACTTCAAGTAGATACTTCTAAAGACCACACTTTTTTTGTAAGACGTGAAAATGGCGTAGAAGAAAAAACTGCATCACTGCTTAAAAAAGGCGACTTTTTGATAATTCCTGAAAAAATTAATGTTGATGCTAAAGATCAAGAAATAATCTTTTTACCTTTGATAAAAAAAGAATCTTCTATGAAGAAAGTAAAAATTCCGAAGAAAATTAATTCTAATTTTGCCAGAATTCTCGGCTACTATTTAGGAGATGGCAGTTATGAACTAGATAGACTAACATTTTCTGAACAAAGAGGAGAAGTGGCTAAATTCTACAAAGAGCTAATAGAAAAAACTTTTAATTTAGAAATAAAAATGCTTTTTAGAAAAGATAAAAATTATTACCAATTAAGATGCTACAGCAGAATTATATCTCAATTATTCTTAGAGATATTTCCTGAAAAAGATAAAACAATGAAAGAAAAAATTCCTCAAATCGTTCTTAAATCAAGTGATGTGAGTTTAGCTCAATTTGTAGGAGGGTTCTTTGATGCGGAAGGTTATGTCTCTAGCAACAGAGTTGCAGCTGGAGTTAATAATGAACTAATAATAAAGCAACTTCAATTAGCTCTATTGAGATTAGGAATCATTTCATCAGTTTTAGAATATTCTAATGAGAGAAATCCTTATAGCAAAAACATGAGATATACTTTATGTATAGATGACATTCAATCTATTTGTAAGTTCTCTGAAGAAATAAAATTCGCTTCTGAAGAAAAACAGAAAAAATTGGAGAAGATTATCAAAGAAAGAAAAAATAGAAACAATGTGAGGCAAATTTTTGTCAAAGGAAAAGAAATCAACAATTTGTTGAAGCAGTATAATATTAGAGTCAGAGATTACGGATTGTCTGGATTTTTAAATAATAAAAGACAATTAAACAAAGAGTTATTCAAGCAAAAACTCATAGATTCCTGCAAAATACCTGAGCTTAAGAAAAAATTATTGAAATTTTATAATTCTTCATTCATTCCAGTTAAAATATCATCAATAAAAAATTTGGGAGTGAGAAATACTGTGGATATAGAAACCTCATCACATAACTTCTTTGCAAATGGAATTCTTGTGCACAATTCAGCTCATCGTTTTCAACAAAACAGAGAAATAGCTGTAAAAGACCATTATAAAAAAGTCGCAGATTACGTTAAAGAGCAATTCTTAATGATGGTTGGTTTGAAAGGAATAATAATTGGAGGACCGGGACCTACTAAATATGAATTTGCAGATGGAGATTATTTAACTGGAGACTTGAAAAAAAAAGTTCTAGGAATAAAAGATCTTTCTTACACTGAAGAATTTGGACTGCAGGAAATGGTTGACAAAAGTCAAGATATTCTTGCGCAGGAAGAAATTGCAGATGAGAAAAAAATCATGAATAGATTTTTTGAATTATTGGCAACAAAACCTGGAATAATTCAATATGGAGAAAATGAAGTGAGAAAAGTTCTTGAAATGGGTGCGGTGGATGTTCTTTTATTATCTGAGGATTTAACCGACGAAAAAATAGAAGAATTTGAAGCGATAGCAAAAAATTACAGCACAACAATAAAAATTATTTCTGTAGAAACTAGAGAAGGAGCACAATTCAAAGAAATTGGAAAAGTTGGAGCGATATTAAGATATGAGTTGAATTTGGATTGAGAAGTTCTATCTTGTCGCCGCAAATCTTGCGGTTTTTCTTCAGAAAGACATATTAAGGGGTGATTTGTTTTTTTGATTTAATGGTTAATTTTTATTTGGATACTTCAATTTGGTTGGATGTGTATGAGAAAAGAGGAAGAAATGGGGAACTGGCAGTAGAGTTTTTAACTAAAATAATAAATGAAGAATCTGTGGTATTTTTCTCCAACATAATAATTTCAGAGTTAAAACATTTATGGTATTCTAAAGAAACAATCATAGATATCATAAAAATATTGCCTTATGATGGTGTTAGAAAAATTGAAATTAGTCGAAATCAGATGGGTGAGGCAAAAAGAGTGGCTGTAAGTAAAGGAATCCCTAAGAAAGATGTTCTTCACGCAGTATTGTGTAGAGATAATGATGTGCAATTAATATCTAGAGATGCTCATTTTAATAGTATTAAGTATATAACTATCGCGAAACTTCCTGAAGATTTTATTTAATTTCTTTATCTAATTCTTCAAATGCTTTTTCGCCCGCTCTGTGTAATTCCGCGTCAGTTGTTTTTCTTTTAGAAGCTCCGTACATTTTTTTTAATCTTAGTAAAGCTTCTTCTTTCTCTAATGCGGAGAGTTTATCTCTTACAGCTTCCCTTATGAATTCAGTTTTTGTAGAATATCTGTGTTTTTTCATAGCATCTTCTACATCGTGCAAGAATTTATCTTCGAACTTTACGCATACTGCTTCCATAGTATGACTAAGTAATACTAAGTAATATTTAAATGTTTGTTTTTTTGCGACAAGATTTATTAACTGAGACAAATAAGTTGGTATCATGGACCTGCCAAAAGAAGCATTCATTCGTTTGTTCCCAGACAAAGAATTCAATTATGAATCGAAAATAGAGTATGGTAGATTGAGCGGCTATAGGGCGAGAGCGAGTTTGCGAGGTAGAATTCTAACTTTCCAAATGAGCAAAAACTGGAGAGAGATAAATGACGAGATAAAGATTGGTCTTTTGCAGGAGTTTGTTTTGAAGCTGTTGAAAGAAAAGAAAAAAAGCACAAACATAGATTTGTATCATAACTTTTTACGCAATGCACACATCGGAATAGAAAAAACGAGAACGCATCCAACTCTTGAGATATCATTCAGAAGAGTTAATGATAAATTTTTTAATGGAATTATTGAGCGGCCGAATTTTAAAGTGGGAAATTCAATTCGAGTGCTAGGAAGCTATGAATATGGAACAGACACGATAAGAATAACAAAACATTTGCTGGAAGATGCAGAGTTATTAGATTATGTCATGCATCACGAAATGTTACACAAAAAACACAAATTTAAAGACAAAACTTGCAGAACACTCCACCATTCTCCAGAGTTCAAAAGAGAAGAAGAAAGGTATCCTAATCACGACGAATTGGAGGAGAGATTGAAAGGAGTTGGGAGGAGGAAGAGTGGGTTGATTAAGCAGCTTACCTCTACATTAAACAAAACATTTAAATATGTGTAGAGGTATTTACTGTGTATGGTCATTTTAAGAGAGAGAATTTTTGGAGATGTCAAGTATTTTTATCTTGAGAAATCTATTCGGGCAGGTAGAAAAGTTTTGAAAATAAGTAAATTTATAGGAAAGCAAAATGAAATTTCAAAAGATAAGTTAGGAGAAGAAATTAAGAAATTCGTATTAGAGGCGGATGGAAGAGCAATAAAATCTAAAGTTAATTTTTTGAAAAAAAGAATAATTAGTTTGGAATATCCGATAACTTGGCATGAAGTTGAAAAGATAGAAGAAATGAATTTCAAATATTATGAAATTATTAATAATTTGGGTAACGAAAATATCTCAGACTTAAAAAAGAGATTCATAGCTAATTTTGTCTTTGAATCTAATGCGATAGAAGGTAATTCTTTAACGCTGAAAAACTATGCTGAAATAATATTTGAGAATAGGATAAGTAAAGGAGCAGATTTTAGAGAAGTATACGATGCAAAAAATTCTTATAACACTTTCTCATGGCTCTTTAAAATAAGACGAGGTATTGATGAAAGTTTAATAATTAATATACATAAAAATTTAATGAAAAACATTGACTCTAGAGTTGGATACAAAGCTCTGCCCAATATTATATTAGGTTCGAAATTAAAACTTTCACCGCCTGAAAAAGTCAAAATAGAAATGAAAAATTTAATTTCATGGTATGGAGAACAAAAAGATAAAATGTATCCTTTGGAGCTTGCTTTCAAATTTCATCATAAATTTGAGAAGATACATCCTTTTTCGGATGGAAATGGCAGAGTTGGAAGAATGCTGTTAAACTATGTTCTTCTCAGAGCAGGATATTTCCCAATTATAATCAGAAAAACTCAAAGACAAAGATATTTAAAAGGTTTGCAGGAAGCAGATTTGAAATCATACATTCCTTTAATTAGATTTGGCTTAGAAAAATACAAGGAAACATATAGAAAGTTCTTTGAAATTTATTATAAGTATGTTTAGCTGGCTTTTTTTTTTGGGGGGGGTGAAAACTATTTTTCAATCTTAAGAAGGTTTAAGATTGTTCCTTCTGAAGTGGGCAGTCTTTCTCCGATTTTTAATTCAATTAGTTCTTCGTTTCCTACTTTTACAACTGCTTTAGAATCAGATGCAGATAATAGTTTTATTTCTCTTGGACAAAAGAAATCATTTATTACATCTCCAGTTCTCATTTCATACATGTCGCTAACTGCCAGATCTATATAGTGTTCTTGATTTTGTGTAGAGATGTCGAGTAAAGTCATTACGCCTCCATTTTGAGTGTGTTTGGTTTCTCCTAATTTTAATAAGAGGGGAGAAGTGTCATTAACAGAAACAAGTGCTTCACTTTTCGCTGAATTAATGACTTGAACTTCTATACTTCTTCCAGTAAATTGGATTTTATCTCCTTCACCTAGCCCTGGACTAATTCCTGGAACGGGAATTTGTTTCCCTATTGCGATGTAGACTTTGTATGGTTTTCCAGCAATTGAATGATATAATTTTCTTGCATAAACATTTGGAGTAGAAATTAATCCTTTTTCTGTACCAATCATTAGTCCTGCAGCTAAAAAGTATGGAATTACTACTCCTGCGAAAAGCAGTTTGTTTTCGCTTAATATTTCTTTTAATGTTTGAGGCATGATAGAATTCAGATTTTGAAGTTTTTAAATGTATGTACTGGAAAATATATATTCGAGAAGATGATTCATAGAAAGATTTAAATATTAGTAACGTAATA
>CAYHXI010000035.1:0-12838 GCA_964360565.1 uncultured Methanosarcinales archaeon
TTCGAATTTATTATTTCTAATTAATTGAAACGTTGCCACTATTGCTATTCTTTTGTCCCATAATTTTTTGGATTTAGCTAGAAAATAAAGCACTCCTTTGTTTTTCACTCCATCAAGTATCGCTTGGCCTAAAATTTTATCTGCGCTGGAATCAACCAAATCCCAATTATTAACTCCATGTCTATGTGACAAATAAAAATTAACTAAATTTTTATCTCTCTGAAATTGTTTTATCAGTATAAATAACGCAATTAATCTTTCTTCATGAATTTTACTTTTGAGCAAAGCTTCAACATATTTTAGCGGAAGATTCTCGTGATTTTTAGCTATTTTTCTATGCAAAGGAACAGTCAATCCTAAAAAAACGTCTCCCTCTCCATACTCTCCTTTTCCAGTTTTAAAGAAACTTCTATTTATCTGAGCTCGCAACTCACTAGAAAATTTTTTGATTTCTTTTCTGATTTCTTTTAATTCGTTAAGCATAGACCCATAATTATTTAGAGGTATTTAAAAACTTCCTCACTTCTTCATACACTTCTTCAGGTTGAAATATCGGCCACGAATGATTTCTTGGAACTGTTTTGTAAGCGATATTTCTATGCTTAAACAATTTTCTAGATTCTTTTGTAGCTGGAAAGAATTCATCATAAAGAGTTTCAACAACTAATGATGGTTGTTTAGGCGCAAAAACATAATCTCTCTTTTGGAAATCATTCACTAGCTCAACAACATTGGGAAGATTTCTAGTTATTTTTAGAGTGATGCTTTCAGCCATTTGTCTTCCTTTTTCAGATGTCAATCCTTTTGCGCCTTGATAAAGCGCTCTCGCTAAGAAGCCATACAATCCATACTTCACAGGCACTATTGGACTTATACTAATAGTCTTCTCAGAAGGAATTGGTTCTACAAGAACTAAAAGTCCTCCTAAACTATGACCAAATTTAAATCTTGGTTCTATCCCGTTTCTTGAACAAATTTCTAAATCTCCATTAACATACTCTTCAATACTTGTCGGCTGAGCCCTGTTTTTTTTAAGTTTAGAAACAGTTGTTACAGCAACTTCATAATCCTGCGCTAACAAAGTTATCAAGTCAATATAATTATCAGTTATAGTTCCTAATCCACGTTTAAACAAAAGAACATCACTCTTTCCAGTTGTAAAAATTTCCAAACATCCGCCGTCGAGTATTTTGTGGCGCATTAAAGTATGAAAATATTATGAAGTTTAAAGATTTTACTCAAGCACCTCTTCAATCACATCTTCATTCCATCCAACTTGTTTCAAAGTTTTTTTGATTTGTTCTTTTGTGAATCCGCGTTTCAAGAAATTATCTACATAATCTTTTAGTTCTTGAGGAACTTCTGGTTTTACTGTTCTTAATTTTATTCCTCCTTCAACTGGCTCGAAGTCTTCTAGTGGTTTTATCGCTTCGGATTTTCTTGGTTCTTCTTCTGAACTTTCTCGACGAGGACTTTTAAGCTCGCTTAATTTTTCTTTTCTGACTTCTCCAATTTCTTCTTCATTCTTACCTGCGATAAATTTAAATGCAAAAAATCCTCCAACTATTGCTGCAACTAACAATAATACTAGCACAACAACCACTGTAGTTGATGGTCCTGTTTTTACTGAAGTTACTGGTGAAACTGGAGCGGGAATTTCTTGCTGAGGAGTTTTTACAGGAGCAGGTGTTTGTGTTAATATTGGAGGAAGAGTAGGTATTGGCACAGGAGTCATAGTTGGCGTAGGAGTTTTTGTAGGAGTTGGCGTAGTTGTTACTGAGGTTTTACTTTTATTTACAGTGAAAGAAGAATAATCTGACAAATTAGATATTCCGCTCGGAGAAAGTACTTCAATGTATGTAGTGTAGTGGTGTTCTTCAATTACTGGAATATTCAAAGAGGTTGTAGAGTTCGATAAATTTCCTATGCATACAAAATAAGGATTGTTCAAGCAATTGTTTCCGCAATCTCCGCATCTTAAAGAGGAATCATCTCTATCTCGCACAACAAGAGTGTATTTTGAAGCATTTGCTATTGCAGTCCATTTTATCGTTACAGAATCGCCGCTAACTTGAGAGTTTGATAAAGGAAATGTTATATTGGGTTTTGATACAGTTATTAGTTGCAACGAAATTGGAGTTTGCGATTGAGTGACTGTTGGAGTGGGTGTTGCAGATAATTGTGTTGTTGGAATAGTTTCATTCGTAAAGAAGTTTATTGAAGATATTGCAGGAGTAAATGATGAGTCAGCAGTTGTCAATAAAATTTTTGCCTGTACATATCTAGATTCAAAATTTAATTTTTCTCCAGATGGATTCGAATATCCTGATTCGTATAAATCTGTTGCTCTAAAAATATTAGTTATTTGCAAGTCATCAAGTGTTGCAAGAGCAGGTGAATTTTTAGCATTTGAGTTTCCAATTGCGACTGTTGTGCTCTGGCCGTCGAATACTAATTTATTTGTTTTAGAAGGATTTTCCGCAACTAATTTTCCTTCTAAGAATAATAACATTCTGTTTCTATCTGAGCCGTCATCTGCTTTCCAAGCAAACGCAGCATGATGCCATTCATTTGATTTCCATGATGAAACATCTGTGCTTAATTCGTATAATTCATTATTTTTATCTTTAATAGAAATTTTTATTTTTTTATCAGAGCCAGATAAATAAATCTTCAAAGAATTTTTATCATTTCCAGATTCTAGAATTGTTTGTGTTTGCTGCAAAGAATCTCGATTTAGTTTTATCCAAAAATCAATTGTTCCTTCGCTTAGATTTAACACATTAGAAGGATATGCTAAAAATTGTTGTGCTTCAAATTTTGCTCCTTGGCTATATCTTCCTTCAGCCATCGATGGTTTTTGAAAATCTATGGCAAGATTTTGCCAGAATGTATCTGAATCTTCAAAAGTGAGTAGAGCTAATTGGCCTTTAATGTTTTTATAATGGGGAGTTGGATTCACTCCTCCAAAAGCTCCCCAGTCTGAACCTTCTTTTTTGAATCTTAGTTGAGCGTGTGTCCTCCAGAATTTTCTTTCGTAAGATAAAAGAACTTCTGTGGGGGATAAAGTTCTATTTAATATTCTTACTTCATCTATGTTTCCTTTGAAGTTTCTTCCTGAGCGGTCTTTTTGATTGCCTATCCAAACAGGAGTTACTGGATAAATATTTCCTGAAGTTGTGTCTTCAATTGTATTTTCTATTTTTCCGTCTACATAAATGACTATTTTTTTCTGTTTTGTATCTCTGACTCCAATTATTTGGTGCCATTTGCCATCTGCAATATCAGTCATACTTTCTACTCTTTGGTCTTTTATTTTATTTGAAATAAATAGCGAGGCTTTCCCAGATTCTAATACTTCCAATTGATAAAATGGATTGAATGCCAATGGATTGTTTGCATCTGAAAGAGAGAAAGTTGACAATACTGATTGGTATCTTTTATCTGAAGTTTTCACCCATGCTTCTATTGAAAAGTCAGTTAAATTGAAGCTGGTGTTTATTGGTGCTTCAACATAGCTTTTTTCTCCAGAAAATGTTAGCGCGTTTCCGTGCACAGCATCTCTAGTCCATTTTGGAAGCGTTACTCCAGAAGGAGTGTCAGCTCCAATTAAAGTTCCTTTGTTATTATTTGGTTCATTTGCAATTGCACTTTCGGCATCATCAAAATTCCAATATGCGATTCCAAAATCTAAAGGCGCTTCATCAAGCCAGTTGAAGCTTTTCCAAACAACATTTTTTCCAGCATCAAACTCTTTAAGAATCACATATCCTTGGTTATGATAACTTTTTAATTCTTCTTCTGTTTTTGCTTTTGAGCTGAATCTTAATTCATCTATTGTTGAGCTTGATGGTTGATTTCCATCTTTGTCTGCTCCAATGTATAAAGTTGAGTCAGGATTGTATAAGGATATTGGAGTATTTTTTTCTGCAACTTTATTTCCATCAATAAATAATTGAACTTTGCCTTCTAATAAATTCCACACTGCTGCAATGTGATGCCACTTATCTTTAGTCCATTCAGAAGTTAGAGTTTTATTTGAGTAGGTGTTTGCTTCTATTTGTCTTCCGTCTTTGTCAAGTATTTTAAAATAAAAATAGTTGTCTTGTCCTGAAGAGTATTTTGCGATTTTAAGAGCGTTTTTGTACTCCGTATCTGCATAGCTTGCAGGTCTGTTATCTATGAATGTGTGAGTCATTCCATCATTCGCATTCCAGTTTGTTTTCACCCAGAAATCTATTGTTCCTTCAGATGAAGTTAATGGATTTACATTTGGAATTTTTAAGTATACTTTTGAAGCGTCAAAACTTCTTCCGAATCTTCCTGCACTGAATTGTGGATTTGCGAGAGAATTTGATTTAAGTCCTTCTGCATTTACAAGCACTTCAGGTTTTGCATTTCCTTCGCAGTTCAAATTGTCTTCTAATTTGCATATAAAAATAGTGTTTTTATCGAATAATGCAGATGAATCTAAAGATTTTTGTGCAAGTTGTATTCCTGCAGAAGATGGCATAGTGTGAACGTAAGACGCTCCTTCAGTTATTTTTGAAAGCTGAGCGGGAGATATCTCAGGCTTCACTATTTGTCCAGTTAGGTCTGCATAAGGAACTGTGAGCATTAGTGTTGCTACAAAAACTGTGCTGAATAAAAGAAATCCGAAGAGCCAGAATGTATGGTTTTCTAGCAAATCTTCTCTATCCTTTGGCCTAGGTGCTTCTCTTTCTAATATGCCTTCTTTTCTTCTCAAAACACTCATCCTCTTTTAGTCAATGACTATTAGTTTGTAATAGGGTGCAGGAAGTATATAAATCTTTATAAAAAAATTTGTTGAGTGAGTTTATGAACTCACAAATTTTCATGTAACTACTCCAGTATAGAAATCTTTAAAAACGTCTACGCTCTTTTGAGTTGAGAGGGGTTGAAAAATAATGGGAATGTTTGGATTTGTAATAACATTGGTTTTATTGCTGTTGAACGTATTTGGCACAGTTAGATTGCAGAAGAGTTTACACACTCATTTAACTTTAGAATTAGTTTTCGTTGTTGCCACATTATTTCTCTGGCTTGTAGCAGTTCTTGCTCTTGCAGGAAATAAGAGATGGGCTTGGTCTTTGAACACTATTTTGTTTTCTTTAAGCTCAGCGAATCTTTTGTGGATTTATTCTCAAGCAGGAGGAAGCCTGACTTTATTTGTTGTTTTAGGAGTTAATGTATTTGCAATAATTCTAGGAATACTTGCCATAGACCTGTATCAGCCAGATTTTGTAGAGCCGGTTGAACCTTTAGAAACTTATGATGCTGAAAAAGTTAGCGAGAAGAAATCCAATAAGCCATCTAAAAAAACTTCTAAGAATAAAAAAGTAGACAATTCTGCAAATCTTAACGCAGGAGAAGAAGTTGAGATTGAGACTGTTTAAATTTACGAGTTCGTAAACTCACTCGGCAAATTTAAGAGAGGGATGTGAGAATAATGAGGAGAAAATTATGACGATTGTTGATATTATTCACAAAAGACCAAACCAAATTCGGGTAACTTACTCTCCAGAAGTTCCTAATTATTATTGTTCTTCAGGCAATCTTGACATTGTCTTAAAGTTGGGAAATAAATTTTCTGAGATACGATCCAAAATTGAAAAAGAAAACGAAACTAGTTATCATAAATATACTTTATGCTGCATTGACTTACTTGGACAAGGTTTAACTGAAGAATCAATGAGAGAAGTACGAACTCAATTTAATAGATCAGTAAAACTTGAATTTAGAGTGAAAGTATGCGCTGAACTTCCAACTTTGAAAAATAAATTTAGAGAATTAATATCTTTATTAGGAATGCCAAGTCATATTTATGCCGGCTCAGAACGTGTTGGATATTCAGTTATTCAAGAAAAAGGATATAAACTTGCAGGCAATTGGTTTAGTGAAAAGAGAGAAATTGTTCCTGTAAAGGCAACTCTAAATTATCGAACAAAATCTATAGAAGAACTTATTTCCAGCAAAGAAAATAGAGAGTAAAATAGGAGAAAAAAATGAACCAAAAAATTCTATTAGCATCTAATGTCCCTGAGAGTAATGATAAACAATTTGGAGATTTTGATGTCATTAGCATCAGAGAAGCGCTTAAAGGAGTGCTTGAAGCAGTTTCTGAAAGTAGAAAAACTAAGTATGATTTAGTGAATGTGCAATATCCTGCAGTAACTTTACTTTTGAAGCAGGCTTCGGAAAGTTTAGGCAAAAATCTCGAAGTTATAACCTATACAAATGTTGATAAGTATAAATTTGCTGCTGGCTTTTTTATTGGTGGAGACCAGAAAATAGTAGATATTTATGAAACATTTAAAGCTTCAAATCCTTCGGCATTTAAATTTCCAATACCAACAACTGGTGGAGCTGCCAGATTTTTGTATTCGAGAGAAGGAATCATTCAAAATCAAAAAATAACTGATGAATTGAGAAACGATTTTAGATATCTTTTAGTAGCAAAACATTGTTTGGAATGTTTGATGTAGGGGGAGCATTACATAAAACTCACAATTCTTTATCGAAACATTTATATAGTAACTTCTAGTTTCCATATAGTAACTTGCAGTTACTATGATGACTTTAACTAAAAATGAAAGAGAAGTTGTACTTATTTTGTTAAAAGATTTCACTAGTTTTTACAATGCAAATTCAATAAGCAAAGTTCTAAAAATAAGCCATGTTGGAGCACAAAAAATTTTCAAGAGGCTTCTTAATGAAGATTTAGTGGTAAGTAAAATAATAGGAAAGTCAATAATTTATAAATTAAATTTCGGCAATGACTACGTCAACCAATTAACATCATTTCTTCTTGCAGACGAAGCTAACAACTTTAAACGATGGAAAGAAGAATTTAAAGAACTATTTAAGAACAATAGAATTGTAATGCTATTCGGCTCAGCAATTAAAGATTACTCTAGTGCAAGAGATATAGATTTAATGATTGTACTAGAAGAAAAAGACCTCAAAGAAGTGAATTTGATAATTAGAAAGAAAGAAGAAATACTGCCTAAAAAAATTCACGCAATTAAATTAACCGATACTGATTTATTAGAAAACATTAAAAAGAAAGACAAAGCGGTGGTTGACATTGTAAAAAACGCAATCATACTTTATGGACAAGATAAATATGTGGATATACTAAAAAATGTCGCAGGCATCTAAACATTTAGACTGGTGTTTGAATAAAGCAAATAAAGAGATTGAAGAATGTAAAAAACAAGGAAAAAGACTAAAACACAGAGGGTTGCTGAAAAGTAATTCAAATATTGAAGAAGCTAAAAAACATTTAGCCAAAGCAGAACACAATCTCCTTGGAATAACACGCTTCAGAGAGATTGGATTTTCAGATTGGTCAATGTCTGCAGGATTTTACTGCATTTATCATTGTTTTCTAGCGATTGCAGCAAAATTTGGCTATGAATCTGGAAATCAAACTTGCACTATTTCTCTGATAAAACATTTGAAGGAAGAGAATAAAATTAACATTGAAGATAAGTTCATAGAACTATTAGAGTATGAAGAATTACAGCAACAATTCTTCCTCCACTTCAAACCTAAGCATCATCATTTCCCAAGTTAGTTTTTCGTTTGTCGCAGAGAGTCATTCCACGCCCCACAATGGAGTCTCAAAATTTTTGTTGTTGACTAAATCTAATTCGTAAAAACTTATGTGTTTGTCTTTTCTTGAGAAAACCGAGTTGTCTAATTCTTTGCATAATTGATTTACTGCATCATTTAAACACATATTTTGACCAGTTCTTTCAGAGCATCTTTTTATTTTTTTGTGAGCTTCATTCATAAATAGTTAATAATTATCTTTATCGCAAGTGTAGCCGTTTCCTAACTCCATTCTTTCTTCAGCTAACTTTCTTAAACTTGTTTGTCTAATGAATTGTTTAGTATCAGAACATGCACTAAGTGCTAAACAAAAGCTCAGGCAGTAAATTATTTGTTTCATTTCAATCACAAACTATTAAAGAATATAAAAAACTATTCATAGAATTCCACCTTTCCATCGTGATAAATTCCTTTATGTAATGGAACAGGCCTCCAAGTGTCAATGACTAATTCTGCTCCCAGCCATTCTGCTAATTCTTCTGGATTGCCTATTGTTGCAGATAAACCTATTATTTGAACCCTCTTCAGAGTTGTTTTTAGAATCGTTATTAGTATCTCCAAAGTTGGACCTCTGCCAGGGTCGTTTAACAAATGAATTTCATCTATAATTACAACAGATACTTTGCTCAACCACTCTGCTTTATGTCTTATTAAAGAATCTAATTTTTCTGAAGTACAAATAATCAAGTCGTAATCGATTAATTTAGAGTCAGTTGTATCAAAATCTCCAATACTCAATGCGATTTTAAACAAGTGCGAATATTTACGCTGAAATTCTTTATATTTCTCTGTCGCTAAAGAAATCAATGGAACTATGTAGATTGCTTTTGTGTGAGTTTTGAAGATGTGGTTGGTTATCGCCAGCTCTGCAATAAGAGTTTTTCCTGATGCAGTTGGGGTGCAGACAAGAATATTTTTTCCATCCAATAAGCCAGCATCGAGTGCTTTCTGCTGCGAAGGTCTAAATTCAGAGATGTTCTCTTTTTTTAATACTTCAAGCATTCTTTTGTCAATTTCGTGCATTAGTTTGTTACTTTTTAAGATGTTTTTATAGGTTTGCATGATATACAGTAGTCAGTAGCGAGTAGTCAGTAGATTGTAGATCAACACTACCAACTACAGACCACAGACCACAGACTACCGACTGCCCACCACCAACTATATACATTATGTCAAAATCTATTTAAAGAGAGATTTTTTAATTCATTTTAAATGAGGTTGAACAAAACATTATCTTCTATCGTAGCATCATCTTTCTTAGCGATGAGTTTAAGTGGTTGTTTCGGTTTTATGGTTAAAGGAGGAAATTATAAACCTCCCTCTCTAAGACCTCCAGAGGTTGAAAATTATTATTCATATACTAGAGGAGAAATAAAGTATGAAACAACAAAAACAGAAGACACTGAAAAATACACAGTCAGCTGTATAAAATTCAAAAGCAGTATGCACACTACCGAAAAAAATGACACAGTAATTGTTGATTATTATGATGCTAAATTCGACGGCAAAACTCCTCTAATAATTCTATCTCCGATTTTGGGAGGGAGCAATGGAGAGTCTAAAATTTTTGCAAAGTATTTTGCCAACAGAGGTTTTTCCTGCGCAATAGTTCATCGTCCAGAAGATAGATTTCCAAATGCAAAAGATTTCTCAGGAGATAACCAAAATGAATTAGGAGAAAGTTATGCAGAAAGTTTAGAAAACATTCTGAAGCAGTCCATAATAGACACTAGAAGAGCGATAGATTTATTTGAGACTTTTCCAGATATTGACTCTGAAAAAATAGGTTCTTTTGGAATCAGCATGGGTGGAATAAAAAATTCTATTCTTGCAGGAGTTGAACCTCGGCTAAAAGTCAACATTTTTGTTATGGCAGGAGCAGACATGGAGTACATATTAACGCACAGTAAAGAAGAGAAAGTAATTGAAGAAGTACAAAATATTTCAAAATTAATTGAAAAAGAAAAATTTTTTGAAGATTTGAAAAAAAATTCAGTGTCTGACCCTAAAAATTTTGCTCAGTATATAGACGACTCTAATACTTTGATGTATATTTCTTTGTTTGATACTGTTGTTCCTGTTAAAAGTCAAGAAAAACTCAGGGATTTAATAGGACATCCTTCAACATCTTATCTTCTTTCTGGACATTATTCTGCAATAATCTACATTCTTCCGCCTTGGAATTATATACAAAGCACTTCTTACAATTTTTTCAAGGATAGATTTGATAAAATTAAACTGCGAAGAACATCAGAAAATCTCAGAGTTTGTTTTGAGAATTCAGCTAGCGATTCTCACTAAACCAATCAAACGCTTTGTTTAAGTCTAGAAATACATAATTTCTTTCGCAGGCTTTTTGTTTACCTTCTGCATTTGCAACTTGAAGAGTCATATTTGTTAAATTATAAATCGAGATTTGCAAGTTGTCTTTCATTGCCAAAGCAGGATTAAAATCTTGTTTGAGCAAATCTTCGTTTATTCTTCCGTAATTCTCTTTTATTTTGTTATTTATCAAGCCGTTGTTATGCCCGCCGAAAACTGTTCCGCCCATGTTTGCGAATTCAGTTTCTGGCTCTACAGCAGATAGTGCTTTTAGAAAATCTTGTTCGTTATATTCCTCAAATAATTCTTTGTCAGTTATGTATGCTTTCGCATCTTGTGTTTTTCCATCGCTAATGACATAAACATAGCAATTTGTTCTTTCTGCATTTTTTAGTCGTTCAGTCACTTGCTCTAAATTAGTGTCAAATTGAAGTACATCTCTCAGCAAAAAAGGCATTAGCATTCCTTCAAGAGTTTCTTTTTTTTCTCCTAAATTATTTTGTTTTCTATATGCTTTTACTGCATTATCTCCTCTCATCTCTCCCAGCGCGATTCTTTCTTTGTTGAGTCCAGTTACAGTTCCTATAAATCCTGCCCAGCCGATTGTAGCGTAAGGATTTCCTTTGTCGGGGTTAACTACTAAAATAAGTGGATTTCTTTGCACCTCTAAATCGAGAGGAAAATCTAGAATTCTTACTTGAAGCATTTCTTTGTTTTCAGTTGCGTTCTCGCTGAGGACGTAGTTGCTGCATCCGTGTTCTACAATATCTCCTATGCATTGCAGGAATTGAACTGCTTCAAAAGTCATTCCCGCTCCGTCGGCAAGTCCTTTCATTTCTTCTTTGAAATGTTCTGGAATGTGTTGCGCTAATGTTTTTGCTCCATTTCTTATTTTTTCTTTAATTTCAGGTTTGTTTGATTTTGCAATCATCACATCTGCAAGATTTAATACATTTCCAACATTGGCTCTTACTTCTTCTCTTAACAATCTGCCATGCTGGAAACCGATTTCATAAGGAGTACCTTGAGCGTAAAGCACACGAATTTTATCTTTTCCTTCTCCTATTGTTTCTACTTTTGCTTTTGAGAGAATTATTTGCTCTAGTTCTCTTTTTTCTTGGCTTCCTGGCTGTTCGTTCAAGTACTGTGCATAATTGCCAGTGAAATAGTTGAGATATGCACACCCGTCAATTAAAGGGGTAACTGTTAGAAAACCAGCTAATGTCACCCTCCTTAGCACACTTAACAAAGACATAGAAGTAAAACATATACTTAATATTTATAAATGTTGCTCGAAGAAAGTTATCTTATATCGTTTGTCGTAATTGTTAAAAGTTACTCAATTCATTCACGACTAACGACCAACGAATAACGAGTAACTAAAAAAGGTGATATTATGGCTAAAAAAGAAAACATGTCTTGTTCGCCCCATAGATGTCCATTGTGGAGCGCAGTATTATGGTTATTAGTTGGACTTTGGTTTGTACTTGCAGACCTTGCAGTGCTTCCCGCAGTTCCAGTTAATTGGTGGAGTGCATTGTTAGTTCTAGCAGCACTTAAAATGCTGGGCAAAGCTATGTGTCCGCAGTGTGAATAAGAAACTATTTTATTTTTTTATTTTTTCTTCTTTTTAGTTAGTTGAGTTAGAATTTTAATTAAATCATCTATTTTCTTTTGTATTTGTTTTGAGAGTATATTGTTTAAGTCTTTTATGTATTCTAAAGTTATTTCTTCAAATTCTTGTTTTTCTACTTCTGCAACTTTTTGAATCTTTTTAATACCATTTATTATATTTGCAAATAATTGATAAATAACATCAATATCTGACTTAAAAGATTTTACGGTTTGAGATATTGAAGCATCACTTTGTTTAATATTCAAAGAATCCATTAAATTTTTTAAACCAATGGCAAAAGAACTAAATCTTTTGATTACGTCATCATATTCATCTCTGTTTTTCTTACTTAAAATTCCTTTTGCCACACCTACAATTCCTTGCGCAGTGTTTAAAGTTTGTTTTAATTCAGTTAAATTATATAAATCGTTTTGTTCTTCTGTTTTTCTTTCAGGTGTATTTTCATTATTTTCTTTTGATTTTACTTGTGCTTTCTTCGCGTCCGCTTGAATTTTTTCTTTTTCTTCAATTTCTTGTGATAGTTTGTATAAATTATCTGATACTTTGTACGCTTCTTTTCTAAATTTGTCAGCTTCTTCCACATTTGTTTTGTATTCTTCAAAAAGAGAAGTTAGTTTTTCTAGCTCTTTTAAGAAGTTTGCAATTTTAGTTCTCGCTTCAGTTAATAATCCATTAAGTTCATTTGCATGAGTAAGAATTATCCCTCCTGAGAATTTTATTGCTTCGTCTATTTTTTCGAATATCTCAGAACGACCTTGATGAGTGAATACTTCATTCAATATTTCTTGAATACTGTATAAATCTCCAATCAATAAGTTCTTCATGTTTTTAACAAGGTCTTCTCCTAAATTTGAAGGAAGAACTCTATTTAGTAACTCATACTCAGCATTTAATTTAGTAAATAAAATAGCTAAAGAGTCATTTTTTGTTCTTAATTCAGAGATTTTTTGAAAAACTTCAGCAACCTTTAACAATTGAGAGTTGTCGTGTTCTTTAAAGAATTTTTCATCACTTTCATTCCTATGCATTAAAATATTCGGAGATGCTTTTAACCCACTCAAAAGATCATCGAATGAAGAAATTTTATCTTTTATTTCAACCTTACTCTGCATTAATTTATTGAATTCTTTTTCTATGGTTGGATTTGTTGAGTTTAAGACTTCAATTATCTCTCCAAATTGATTGTTCCATCTCTTTACATCTTCAGATGGTTTTCCTCCTCTAATATTTTGTTTTTGAAAA
>CAYHXI010000036.1:0-3966 GCA_964360565.1 uncultured Methanosarcinales archaeon
TAAATAATCGAAACATTTAAATATACAACGTATTTTAATATTAAAATATGTCGTAGGTGGTAAAAAATGGAAGTTGCTATAACAAAAATATCTGAAAATGGACAAGTTGTAATACCTGCTGAGATAAGAAGAGATGCGGGAATAAAAGCTTCTGCAAAATTCTTAGTATTTAATGAGGGAGGAAACATTCTGCTAAAAGCAATTCGCAAGGAAGTTCTAGTAAGAGATATTCATCTTATAGAAATGATAGAACGAAGTGAGGAGCAAATTAAATCAGGTAAATTTACTAAAGCAAAAAGTTCTATGAATGAAGAAGAAATAGATGATTTACTGATGGCTTAAGAAAATGGAAATAGTATTCTCTGAAGAGTTCAGGAAAGATTTTCAAAAAATTAAAGATAAAGAAACTCGTTTAAGAATTGTTAAACAACTCAAAAAGCTTTCAGAAATTCCAGAGGCAGGAAAACCTCTAAAGTACGAATGGAAAAATCATAGGAGTGTGCGAGTTCCTCCTTTTCGAATTATCTACAGACTTGAAGAGGGAAAAATAATTATAAATTGTTTCGACCACAGAAAAGATGTTTATTGAAAAATCGCGCATGGTCTAAAACCCTGCAATTTAGTACGCAATTTTTCAATTCCGACAACTCGCAATAAAAATGTCTATTGGCGAGTTGTCGTTATGATTAAATCCCTAACTCCTTCATCTTCCTATGCAGTGTCTCAAATCGTAATCCGATCTTTTTTGCAGTCTGAGAAATATTGTGATTGTTTTTTTTTAGAGCTTCCGCGAGATATATTTTTTCAAACTCTTGCTCTGCTTCTTTTAAGCTGAGCCATTGTTCAGGAACAGATTTTATAATATTCCTAGAAAGTTCAGGAGCAGATTCATACATTTCTTTGAATTTTTCAGGATGAACTGCTTCTTTGTATGACTCTAAAGTTTTTTTGATGACATCCTGTATTTCTATCTCTCTCATGTATTCTTTGGAGACTTTTTCTTCTCTTAATTCATCGATGTCTATTTTGAGCTGCTTAACTAATCTTTGAAGGGCTTCCCTGCTGATTTTTGCAGATGTTGAAGCGTCAGAAATATTGCCAGAATGTAATTTGAGTAGTTTTGTCAGATAATATTTTTTGAAAGCGATCTTTGCTTTTTTGAAAGCTATTTTTGAATCTATTTGATAGTCTGCCAATGGACCTTTTTTTATTGCATCAGAAATATCTGCTTCTATCTCATTTATTGTCACTCCAAGATATCTGTGCATGGCATCTTCTACTAATTGCTTGACTTTAGAGTCTAAAACGCTGCTTAGTTCTGTAACTGACATTGAAATGAATAAAAAAATAGAAGTATATAAACTTTATGACTTTTTTATCACACTCTGAATGAATAAGTATTTTTAGAATCTGTCATTCAGTGTGTTCGCTGAACTTTACTATTTTTAATCACTATTAAAGTTTTGCGTTACACTTCACTTAACAAAAGGATTCGGATATTTTTTCATTTCTATTTTTCTTTCGTACATTCTTTCTAATTTATTAAATTGCTCTGGAGTTAATGGTAAATACGTTGCTGGAGAATCTTCTTCGTGAGGAACTTCGCTGAATGAAACTGTTTCTTTGTTCTTAATGGCGGTGCATAATGTTGGAAGAAGATTTTCAAGTTCTCCGCAGACAACACAACCTTTGGTATTCAAATCTAAAAGAATAAATAATTCATCATCTCCCATTTTTTCTCTTCCTATGAATATGTCTGAGGATGTCATTTTGTTCTTACTTCAAGCGATTTGTATATTGCATAATCGATGGGCTCTCCAACTAAAGGATAGACTGGTTTTTGATTATTGAAAATTTTGTGGTTTAATACCTCGCCCTTTAGGGCGAAATTTTCAATTCCGAAAACCGAACGGTAAATACCCTGACCTTTAGGTCGGGGATGAGTTCGGTTTTCGTTATTTGCTCTTAAACTTTTTGTTACTTCTCTGAGTTTTTCAGCCAAAGGAACAAATTCTGCACTTCTGCGTGGACAATTTATGGTTGTTCTGTTGAATTCTATTCCATATCTTGATTTAACTTCATCTAATAAATAGTTTCCTAAACCAGGAAGTATGTTTTCTAATTCATTTGCAGTTTCTCTAAATTTATGAACTCCCATATGAAATGCATCCCAGTGAAGGTCTCTTGAAGGAATGAATGTTCTTTCGTCCCACAAATCTTTACTCCAGCCAAAGTCCAAATTTATTAATCGACCATTATCGCGTCCATAATTTCCAATTATTAAATCGCAGTCGAAGAATCCTTGATTCAACATTTGTTCGTATAAATTTAATAGTTCTGTGACGAATGCTTCACCATTAGATTTTATTTGTTGACTGTTAACTGGTTCTATTTTTTTAGCAACCATGCCTAAAATTTCGTCTCCTCTTGTTAAGAAAAAGAAAGGAGTCACTATTCCCCCGCCGCATTTTTGTGCAACTTTGAAGTCTTTTATACTTTCTTCTTTAGAACGGTCTCCGTAAGGAGCTAAAGTTTTAATTACGAAACCATATCTAGGATCTGAGGTTGTTGTGGTTTGATATCCTCTTCCTAAATTTTGCGGATGAAAATCTTTAATGCAACTTTCAAGGGTTTTAGAAGCGATTTTAGTTAAATGTTCTATGAAGTCAGAATTATTTTGGAAACCACATTCATTTAATTGAGAGTTGTTTAAAGGTTCGCTTTTTTGCAAAGCTTCTTTTAAAGAACTCATGCCACTTTCTTAAGCACTCTTTTCGCTTCTCTTTGAAATGCATTTGTGCCTGGCTCTAAATGAAGCATAGCTCCGTAGTGTTCTCTACCTGCTATTTGTTGCAAAGTAACTTCAATCTGCATTTGTTCCTGCACTTTTGCAAGAGCTTCTCTTTCTTCTCTAGTGAATCTTCTCATGTAACTGGTCATGTTTGGTTCGGTTTTAACATAAAGTGTTGATTCCATTTTTATTGTCTCGTTATTGTTTATTTAGTTTAAATAATTTTTATCTTTCTGCGGTGAATCTTCATTCTTCAATTCCTGAGAAAAATATTTGTTTTCTTCTCTTAAATCTGTTTGTGCAAAACCTGTTTGTGCATCTGGTTTTGGTGATTTTGCAGAACTCATTTCTATAGTATCTTTTTTTTCGTATTTATTTGGTTTATTTTTTGTAGGCAGTGACAGATATGCTGCTATAGCTATTCCTCCTAACATTATTCCTCCTAGTAAAACTGTTCCTACTACGAGTAAACTAACATTGTCGTAATTAATTTCAACAACAGGCACTCCTACTTCTGCAGTAGTCTCTCCTGTTGCAACTTTAGTTAGATTGTCTAGAGAATCATTAACTTCTTTCAAGTCTTCTGCTTGTTTTTTCATTCCTGCAACTTTTGCTTCCAATTGAGCAGGTGTTTCTTTAGGAGTGTATGCATTCTGAAATACTTCAGGACGTGCTGCATAAACCTCTCCAAATGACGCGCAAGAATTCAGTGCGAGAGCAGATAGTCCAAGTCCAACCATTACTTTGTTGACTTCTTTTGCTTTAATTCTTTCTACTTCTGCGTTACCGTGAGTTTCATTATATTTTCCCCAAATCTGCTGGTAAAACTTAGCTAAAGGTTCATTGTGAAACATTTCTCTTGAAGCTTTGTTAGGTTGTTTTGGTTGTTCAGATGTGGTGTCGATTGTCATTTTTGTTTGTCCTCCTAAACACGTCTTTGCGTGTTTTGATAGTACTAGTCTCTCAAACTATATAAACCTTTCTATTTTGTGACTATTTAAGAGTGGTTAATATATTCTCTTTGATTTTAGACTGAGTCTATTATTCACCAAAAGTAGACTATTTATCTACTAAATGTGAATAATGGGAACATTTATACTCCACCACCCAAATCCTTAAAAACACAAATGCAGGCGTTCTATATTATAGATGGATGACTCAAAAGTAAGCGAGCT
>CAYHXI010000036.1:4066-12732 GCA_964360565.1 uncultured Methanosarcinales archaeon
AACACAAATGCAGGCGTTCTATATTATAGATGGATGACTCAAAAGTAAGCGAGCTATTAATTGCAGTAAACTTTCGAGTTGCAAATCTTCCTGTACTTGTGCAAAAGCTTTTCTTTCTTCTCTAGTTAATCTTCTCATGTAAGGAACCATGTTTGGTTCTGTGTTAACATAAAGTGTTGATTCCATTTTTATTGTCTCGTTATTGTTTATTTAGTTTAAATAATTTTTATCTTTCTGCGGTGAATCTTCATTCTTCAATTCCTGAGAAAAATATTTGTTTTCTTCTCTTAAATCTGTTTGTGCAAAACCTGTTTGTGCATCTGGTTTTGGTGATTTTGCAGAACTCATTTCTATAGTATCTTTTTTTTCGTATTTATTTGGTTTATTTTTTGTAGGCAGTGACAGATATGCTGCTATAGCTATTCCTCCTAACATTATTCCTCCTAGTAAAACTGTTCCTACTACGAGTAAACTAACATTGTCGTAATTAATTTCAACAACAGGCACTCCTACTTCTGCAGTAGTCTCTCCTGTTGCAACTTTAGTTAGATTGTCTAGAGAATCATTAACTTCTTTCAAGTCTTCTGCTTGTTTTTTCATTCCTGCAACTTTTGCTTCCAATTGAGCAGGTGTTTCTTTAGGAGTGTATGCATTCTGAAATACTTCAGGACGTGCTGCATAAACCTCTCCAAATGACGCGCAAGAATTCAGTGCGAGAGCAGATAGTCCAAGTCCAACCATTACTTTGTTGACTTCTTTTGCTTTAATTCTTTCTACTTCTGCGTTACCGTGAGTTTCATTATATTTTCCCCAAATCTGCTGGTAAAACTTAGCTAAAGGTTCATTGTGAAACATTTCTCTTGAAGCTTTGTTAGGTTGTTTTGGTTGTTCAGATGTGGTGTCGATTGTCATTTTTGTTTGTCCTCCTAAACACGTCTTTGCGTGTTTTGATAGTACTAGTCTCTCAAACTATATAAACCTTTCTATTTTGTGACTATTTAAGAGTGGTTAATATATTCTCTTTGATTTTAGACTGAGTCTATTATTCACCAAAAGTAGACTATTTATCTACTAAATGTGAATAATGGGAACATTTATACTCCACCACCCAAATCCTTAAAAACACAAATGCAGGCGTTCTATATTATAGATGGATGACTCAAAAGTAAGCGAGCTGTTAATTGTAGTTGACTTCGTAGAGAGTATTTTTTTATCTAACAATCTAGATATTCTTCTGCAGAAAAGTGCAGATTTTTTCATGAACAAGTTCAAGCTGAGCAATTGCAGTATTCAACTGAACGGAAAAAAGCATAGGTTTTACAGCGATTGGACTGCAAACAAGATTTACGATTCTGCAGAGGAAAGAATTTACAATGCTATGAAAGAATTAAAGACTCCTCTGATTATGTCTTCTTTGAAAGATGATTTTTTAACAAAAAGTGTAGAAAATATAGACAAAGTAGCTCAATCTTTGCTGGCAATTCCTGTAATATCCAATCGAGAATTAATCGGTTCAATCAATCTTTATTCAGAAGGAGATCTCAAGCATTTGCTGGATACTGCTTCAACAATTTCTCAAAAGTTAGAGAAAGCATATTTATTAATCAAAAGATATGACGATGCACAGCATTCTGCAGTTACAGATTCATTAACCGGACTATATAATAGAGGGTACATGCTTCAATTTCTCGAAAAAACAATTCAATCATCTGCAAAAGAGAAGAAATCAACTTCAGTTATCATGTTTGATATCGACAACTTCAAATTATACAATGACTCTCAAGGACATTTGGAGGGGGATAATGTTCTAAGAAAAATCGCTCAAGTTTCAAAAAAATGTTTTAGAGCAACAGATGTAGTTGCACGCTTCGGAGGAGAAGAATTTACAGTTATTCTGCCAGAGACAGATTCAAAAGTTTCTAAAGACCGCGCAGAAGAATTCTGCAAAAAAGTTTTAGAGGAGAGCAAACTATCTATCAGCGTAGGATTATTGTCTTGCTTAAATTCTTCCATCAGCGCACAGGAATCATTAAAGCTAGCTGACGAAGCACTGTATAAAGCAAAAAACACAGGCAAAAACAGAGTGGTTCAATTCATAATTGTCGATAAAAGTTTAGGAGTGATTGATACGGTGCAGGCAGGAAGTTTAGGGAGGTAGATTTTATCAAACCTTCCTAATCATAAATCCTTCTTTGGCTACAGGAATTATTCTTACCATTTGTCCTTGTTTGATGTTTAGATGGTCTGCTAATTCTGATGGAATTCCGACCACTAAGCTTCTTCCGCTGATTGTTACTTTTCTTTGGAATCCAAATGCATATTCTTTTATTTCTTCAGTTCGTATCTCCATTTCTTTTGCTTGCTCTTCTGTGAAGAATGTTTTGTTGCATTTTGGACATTGATATCCTGAAACGTTATGTAACAGGTAGCCTTCTTCAAATTCATACTTGTTGACTAAACCGATTTTCATTTCAGCGTCGCATTTTGCGCAAAATATTTTGCCTTCTGTTTTATTTCTTATCACATAAAATACAAGTACATTCAAATTTTTAAATCTTTCGAAAATGGTTTACAACAAATGCTTCACCAATAAAAAATCAACATTAAATTCATTGAGTACGCTTGCGAACTAGCAAATTTATTTTACTACGCATGAGTGCAAATAAAATTTTGTTTTCTCCTCGATAAAATTCTTTTCAATGACGAAAAGTTTATAAAGAAAGCAAACTTTCATAATTACATCGGCGATTTTATCGTCGAGAAAAAATCGGGGTGTAAAAACCTTTAAAATAAAGGAGGATGCAAACATGGCTGAAAAAGTAGCAAAAGCAGGAGTTAAGAAAGCTTCTGGATATCTGTATTTCGTCGACAAACAAGGCGACGTGTCAAGAGCAAAAATGGCTCGTGGCGGAAAGAAAGGCGGACAGAAAGAAAAAGTTCAGAAAGTAGGAGTTAAGAAAGCTTCTGGATATCTTTACTTTGTTGATTCAAAGGGAGACGTTTCAAGAGCAAAGATGGCAAGAGGAAGATAAAATTTCTTCATTGACGAGTGAATCTTGTCAATTCAAAAACTCGCTTTAACACGAGTTTTTGTAATTTTGTTCATAACTATGGGTTGAATAAATTTTTCTTTTTTTTTTGTTTTATTTTTATTCTGTTTCTTTAATTGAATGCTAAATTAATTGAGTTTTAAACTATCAGTTTAAGTCCTGCGGACAACTAGACAAAACCACTCAGCTCACAATAGCTTTTGTTCGCGAGTGGTTTTGTGAACTATTGGTGGTTGTTTCTTCTTAAAGATAATCTGTCCTCATTTTCTAGGGTCAACAACTTTTCCCATAAACAAGATATTTCCAGTTTCTTTTTGTTGTATTATGAAAATAAATGGATGGTCTGCGGTGAATATTTTTGGTTCTTCAGTTGGAGTTTGACGAGCGCTGCCTGCAATCATTCTTACTGCTGTCGCAGCAGCCGCTTCTGTCCCATATTCTGCAACTTCTATAAATGTTTGATGTATTACTTCACCAATATATAATCTACTCTGGCTCTCAGGGATTGCTAGGCTTATTCCAGTGAAATTAGCATAGTGATCTTTAAATGCTGTTGGCATTCCCATTTTTTTAAGGTCTTTAGCCATAAAATACTTTGTTTCAAACTTAAATTTTGGTAAAGTGACAAACACTTTATTATTTTGCATATCATTTTTCCACTCGTTAAGTTTCTGTTCTCCAAAAATATTTTCTATCTGATTAATATTGTCTTCTTTTGGGAGTATAATCAACATTGAAAGATCTTTGTCAAGATAATCCATTTCTAAAATCTGAAGGTCATCTGTTTCGCCATAATTAAAATAATTTGTTTGGTGCATCATTTTAATAGGTGTATTTGCTCCAGAACTTAACTTAAATTGACCATCTCTTGTATTTTCAGCATAAAATTGGCTTGACCAATTAGCTTTAAAGTAAATTGCATTGGTAAGAACCAGTCGAGTGTCGGGAAGTAATATTCCTTTGGGAATTAAGTCTTTTATCTTATCATTTGTTTTGTCTTCCGCCCAATTATTAATCGTAATTCTTGAATTTTCAGTATCTTTTTTAAAATCTAGATTCGTAACCTTTCCTCCATAATACTTGTCAACAATATTGAAGTAAGAATCGATGAAAGTATAATCTTTTTGTGCCCACAAAGCATTAGCAACACTCAACTTATAGGTTTTATCCGCTTTGTTAAGGTCATTATTAATGCCAACAAAATCAGAACGGATTTTTTCTTTATCATCTGGTAAATGCAAAACAGCTTGCATTTCTTCTGCAGTTTTTCCTTTTGCACCTTCATAGGTCATCGCTAAAGCAGAAGAAATGCTGTATGGTGAGAAAAACATATTTCTCTCTTCTGATTTATAGTTATTATACAAATCTACTGCAAACAGATTATTTGCTTCAATAACTCCATTTGCGAGAACTGTTTGTTTTTGATTGATTGGTTCTGGAGTTGGCTCTGGTTTGGGCGTAGGTTCAGGTTGAGTTGTGCAACCATACAAAAAAATTCCTAATCCGACAACAATTAGTGTAATTATTCCGAGAGTTAAAATTTTTTTGTTCATTTTCTCCTCAATTCATCTCAAACACCACATTAATACTTGCAGATGTATCTACATTCTTTGGCTGGATTGGTGTTGGAGCAGATTCCATCATTGATGCTTTCATTGCATAGGTGTCGTAATATCTCGGTGAAACTTGATAGTTCGACTCAGATATTGTTACTGCTTTGCCTAATCTAACTCCCAGTGCGTTAGTCAACAGTTCAGCTTTTGTTCTGGCATCTTCTGAAGCTTTAGCAAGCAATTGTTCTGTTGCTTTTTGTTTTGCTTCTTTGCTTAATTGAAACAGTAAACCTTCGACATCATTTGCTCCTGCATTAACAGCCACATCAATTAATTTACCTACATTTTCTATATCTTTTGTAGTAACTTTGATTGTGTTTCTTACTCTGTATCCTTTGTCAACGTATCTTTCTTTCTCCCACTCTCTTATTTTTTCGGCGTTGAAATTCATTGTTTCTATTTGTTTTGAACTTAATCCGTTGATTTTTAAGTTGTCGATAACTCTGTTTGCTATTTCTGCATTTTTGCTTTGAGCATTTTTCAAATCATTTGCTTCTGTTACCACGCTGAATCTTATTTCTGCTTCATCTGGTGAAAATTCCAATTGTGCATTCCCTAGAACATTTATTTTGTTCAAGTCTTTTGCAGAGGGGTCGTTTGTTACTATGACTCTCTCTGTTGTGCAGGCAGATAATATTACTAAACTTAATATTGCTAAAATAATTATTGTGTATTTCATGTTGTTGCTCCTCGACAAATTTTGTCGAATAAATATAGCTGGTGAGGCATATATAAATACTGTTTGTTTTAGTTAGGCAATAGCCTTAGTAAATTTCTTCTTTTTATCATAAAACAAACTAAAGAAATAAGTGCGACTAGAGCAACAACTCCCAGAGTCCAGAGTAAATAATTTGGCTCTGAAATTAAACCAGTTTTAGCGACTATGCTTGTTTGTGGAGTTATACTATCTGCGAGGGTTGGCAATACTTTATTGCTACTTTCCAGCATAGGTGCAGAGGCATACATTGCTCTGTCTGCAACTTGAGCAGATTTCTCAGCAAATGAAGCATAATTTGCTCCCAGAGAATTTTTCAAAAACAAATATCCACTTCCCAAAGCACTTAATACAAAAACTCCCAGTGCAATAAATATTTGCTGTTGTTCAGGACGCAATATAGACTTTGCTTTGTGTGTGAGCTGATAATACTTCCATTTTCTGCCTTCATCTAACTTTTGCACAAGTTCTGCTCTCTCCAACTCAGTTAGATGTTCTTTTACACTGGGAACTTTCATGTTCATTAATTGAGATAGTTCTGATTGAGTATATTTTCTATTGTTCAAATGCTTCAGAATATCAACTCTGCTTTTAGCCGACAAAGCTTTGAAGACGTTGGAATCAAGGGAGATTTTGGGATACATATTGTTATAGATAATTTCAATATTTATTAAGGTATCTAAATTATAGTAATAACTGCTAAATAGTAACATTTATATATCTTGTTCGTATTTTTAGTCTAATATGCCATTTAAACCTTTAGAAGACGCAGTCAGAGAAGAAAGATCTGAATTTTTAGTATCTATGGGGTTAGATAAATCTATTTTAAGTGATTCGTTTAGAACAAATTCTGTTGAGATTATGAGAGATAGTTACAAGTTCTTTTCTGAGTTAGGTTCGAATGTTCCAGAAATCTTTAAAGTCCATCCTTTATTGCTTAGTTTGCGTAGAGATATTTCTTTAGAGCCGAAATTAAGATTCTTTCTTAATGATATTGGGTTATCTAAAAATCAAGTGTTAAAAAATCCAGAATTATTTACTCGTTCAATTGATACTATGGTTGGTATTTACATACATTTCTTAGATAAATTCAACGAGAATGAAGAGCAAGTTAAAACAATGTTTAGGGACGCTACAACTTTGCTTGGGAATAAAATAGAGTTAATAGATGATAAGATTCAAAAGTATACTGAAGCAGGAATCGATTTCCATCAACATTATTCTCTTTTAGAACTAACTCCTGAAAAAGTAATAGACACTAGAGAATATTTAAATGAACTCAGAATACTGAATCCTGAAAATAAAAAATGGTATTATATGCTATTGTCTGTTTCGAGGAATGTTATTAAACCAAAAGTAGAATATTGTGAAAGAGAAATGATTGATTGGAGAGTTTGTCCAAGAGTATTAGTGTCTGGGTTAGGAACTGAAGAAGTTCCTGGTGCTTTGCCCAGACGAGTTGAGATGATTAAAAATGCTTTTAAAGGCGCAGAAATTCCTCCTGACTTAAATTACAAATTAAATCCTGTAACATTAACTATTAAAGATGAAGTATTGAGAAACAGAATTAGAAGGTACACATAACTAAAATGCAAAAACCACTCGAAGAATCTGTTAAGGCAGAAAGATTAGAATTTTTAGTATCAATAGGTTTAGATGAATCTGTATTCAATGAGTTCGGTAATAAAACTGGTGCAGATATTGAAGTGATGCGGGCCAGCTACGAATTTTTTTCTGAATTGGGTGCTGTTGTTCCAAACATTTTCATAGATTATCCTGTATTACTCGGATTGCATAGAGATTCTTGTTTAGAGCCTAAGTTAAGATTCTTTCTCAATGATATTGGTTTGTCAAGAAAACAAATATCAAAAGAAACAAAACTCTTCAGTCACTCAATCGATACTATGGTAAATAAGTACATACACTTCTTAGATAAATTCAACGAAAATGAAGCGCAGGTAAACAAAATGTTCAGAGATAATCCCAAAATTCTAGGTAGAAGCACTGAGGCAATAGATGAAAAAATCAGGAAATACATTGAAGCAGGAATAGATTTTCATGGAGATTATGACCTTTTAGAAGGCATCGCTGAAAAAATAATTGACACTAGAAATTATTTGAATGAACTTGGAATACAACCTTCTGAAACTGGAAAATCGTATTATATGCTATTAACAGGTTCAAGAAATCTTCTTAACCAAAAAGTAGAATATTGCGAAAGAGAAGAGATCGATTGGAGAGCTTGTCCAAAAGTATTGATATTAGGTTTGGGAACTGAAGAAGCCCCTGGTGCTTTGCCTAGACGTGTTGAGATGATTAAGAATGCTTTTAAAGGCGCAGAAATTCCTCCTGACTTAAATTACAAATTAAATCCATCCATAATAGAAAAATTAACAGATAAGAGATTAAAAAATAGGATTAGAAAATATACAACTTCCTCTCAATATCAAATTGCCACTTGAAAATCAAAACATTTATATTTACTACTCACTACCAACTATCTACTACATACTATAAAGAGGTGAACCAATGTTTAAACTATTAATTAATCCAAGCGAAGCAATAGATAATGCCAAAGCAAGAAAGAGTTTTGGGCTGAGTTTTTTGACGTGTGTTTTAGGTGCTCTTTATTTAGGAATTTCTGTTTTTTTGATTTACTTCCTTCCAATGCGTCAACCTGCACAAAATAGTTTGATGTTAGCACTTTCAGTTTTTGTAGGAGTGGTTGTTGCATCTTTCTACAGCGGATGGCTACTTCATGTCATTATGAAAACTTTAGTTGGCAAAGGAACTTTCTGGGCGGGATTTACAACAAGAGTTTATGCGATGTATATTTTTTCTTTTGCAGGTTTGCTCGCGTCAATTTTGTGGGTCATTAATTTAATTCTTAATAATAATTTATTCACCTGGGGGGTGTATGCATTATATGCTTTATTAGGTCCAATTGTTCTTGCACAAACTTTCAGCACACATCTTAAAGCACAGAAAGAATTATATGATACAAATATGGTTACTGCGATAGTTGGATTATTTGTATTGGTGATGGTAGGCGCATTTATTGCATTTGCAACGAGTTCAATATTGTCTCAAATGCTAATCAGACTGTAAAAATAACATGAAACCCAAACTCAATAAAAAAGTAATGGCTGCGCTTAAAGAAGCTAAAAGACTAGAAAAAGAAAATCTTTTGTCAGACAAAAAAGTAGTCAGCGTTTACAAAGAAGGTCTTTCTACATTAGATAAACTAAAAACATTTCTTAAGCCCGCTTGGTTTGTTGGGAAAGGGAA
>CAYHXI010000037.1:0-12317 GCA_964360565.1 uncultured Methanosarcinales archaeon
AGTTTCACTATCATTAGTATAACCAAAATTGATTAAGATAGTTGAGCGGTCTTCACTAGTGTTCCAAAGGCCAAGTTGAAGATAGAAACCTTCTCCGTTGTTTACTTTTGCTAAATTAAATAAACTGAGTTGGAAAAAACCACCTTCTGTTGATTCTGTGTAGTTCACTCCTCCAACTTGTGCAGAATTTCCTAAAGTCTGAGTTAAATTAATCACACCTACTTGAGCACTTTTATTTGTTGAATCTGAAAAATCTACAACTCCAAGTTGTACTGCCTTTTCAAGAGATGTGGCCTCGCTAACAATACTAATTTGAGCGCCTTTGTTTATAATTAAAATATTGTCGCTCTTCTTCTGATCATCCATTCCCTCCTGTTCATTCAAAAAATTTTTACCCGAATTAAATATCCCAATTTCTAAACCATTAACTTCACCGTAAACTGTGTTAACAACTCCTAAAACTATTCCTTTAGATGAACCTTTTCTATTGTAAACAACAGTGTTAAGTTCAGAATATCCTTTTGCTTTCAACTGTTCGGTTTCTGTGCTGTGGAAAGTTCCATAAATAGTTGCTAAAGCAAGTAATGGAACGCCAACATATTTTGCGATGAATTTTGAACCTGTCTTTGCTTGTTTAAATGTATTTCTTACTTCTTTTGTAAAGTCACTTTCTTTAAGAGATATTTGTTCAGTCATTTTATTTCTCCTCTATTTCTTTAATCATAGGTTCTATTTCAACAATAGAATATTCTGTGCTTCCTTCCCAAGGCCAGAGTTTCTTGAAAGGTTGAACGTATGAAACTCGTACTTGTTTGCCAGAGTCTAGAGCAGTTTGAATTTCTTGAGCTAAATCTTCTAAACTTTCTCCATTCACTCCTTTTCTATCAACACTAAAGTTCCATTCCTTAAGTGCTTGCCCTTCTAAAGATAAAGTTCCTTCATAAGTTTTAAAGATATATCCTTTGCTTGAGAATTTGTTAATACGTCCTGCTCTCGTTCCGTTCGAATAATTTAAGTGAGCGCACGCATCAACTCCAACTCCTAAAGCAACAATTAGTGCGGTTCCAGCAACAACTCCTACAATTCCTTTTAGTGACATTTTATTTTTCCTCCAAAAAAATTATTTATTTTCCTTTCTTTCTACTGGTTCTACAGATTGAACAAAATACCCTGTGGTTCCTCTCCAAGGCCATGTTAAAAAAGGTTGTACATAATTAACTTTAACTTTTTTCCCGGCTTCTAGACTTTCTTGAATTTTTTTGGCGAGTTCCTTAGTATTTTCTCCTTGTCTTCTGTCGCCATCTAAACTAAACTCCCAAACATTTGCACCTACACTTTCTCCAGTACTTACAATCCCTTCAAGAGCCATTTGCCCTTCGTAAGTTTTCCAAACAATTCCTTTTTCCGAAAATTTATTTATAACTCCTGCTCTGGTTCCTTTAGAATATTCAAAGTTGTTTCCCCAGTTACAAGTACTAACACAAGTTGGGAGAAAAACTAACGCTGAAACTCCAATTATTCTACCCCAATACCAATCACCCCAACGTCCTTCTTCTTTAAATAATCCCATTTTATTGTTCCTCCAATTAATTATTATTTGTTATTTTATTCATTTTATTTATAAACTTAATGAAACAAAAAATTCACTGAGTAAGTTTACGAACTCGCAAAAAATTATTTACTCTCATTCCATAATTTATCAAATAAATTTTGGAATGATTTGGTGAAAAATTCTGCTCCAACCCAAACACCAAAGTCGTACGCTTCGTGAGTAGTTTTGTCGTTCAAAGGCATTAAAGAAACATTCTTGCCATCTACAACACAAAATCGAGCATCAAAATCAGTATGTTTAACTTGAGCAAATTTAGATAATGTGTTTACAGCAGATGTGTTTTCTTTATTTAATGGAGCTAAAATTCTTACTCTAACTCCATTTTCTTTCGCTTTTGACAAAGCACTCTTAAGTTCTTGAGATTTTCTCAAAAGACCTTGCTCTGTAGTTATTAAAGAAATTTCTTTTTCAGCATTTTTTATCAAAGCAGCAAAATGAGAGTGTAAATTATCTCTCCCTCTAACCACTCCTGCTAATTCTATAGGATCAACTTGCTGAATTCCTTTTTTATGTAAAAGAGAAAGTTCTTCTAAAATTTCACTTTTTTTCAAAGAATCAACAAGAACAACTTGTTTTTCAGCATCTTCTTTTATGTTTTTCTTTACTCTTTCAACAACTTCAGAAGGTGGAATTGCAATATATTTAATGGGTTTACCTAATTTCATTACAACAAAACCTTTTCTTTCAAGACTTTCTAGAACATCATAACTTCTTGAGCGGGGAACATTACCAATATCGCTTAATTCTCCTGCTGTTGCTGCCCCTCTAGATAATAGAGCTGTCCAAAGTTTTGCTTCATAACTGTTGAGTCCAAAATCTTTTATTTTACTTAAAAAATCTTTTTGTACAATCATTTTATATACTCCTCCAATCATCCTCTAATAATGTTGATAAATCACAACTAAAAGTGATTTGTTACTATTGTTTAGTACTCATTGTTTATAAAGCTTTCTGTTTTTTTGTTGTTTTAAGTTATTGTTTAAATTAATTAATAAATTATGTGTTTTTGTTAATTTGTATGTTAGTCCCTATGATTTCTTATGGAATGTTTAATTTATGAAAAAATATTTGTTTTTGAATTAAAAATAATAATGAAAAATAACAAATATATTTTAGAAAAAACAGAAAAAAGTTAAAAATAAAAAAACAAATAAAAAATAGTAAAAATATATATTTATAATATATAAAATAAATATATATTATACTAAAAAAACTAAAAACCAAATTTCCATAAGAAATGAAGGGGTAGTACATATGTTGTAATATATCTATTTCAAAACGAAAAAGTATATAAAACCTAGATTTCCTATGGAACTATATGCAAGAAAAGAGGTTAATTAAATTTTTTGAAAATTTTATAGATAAAAAAAATTTATTTAAAAACAGAAATAGTTTACAAACTAATTTTTTCCCTGAACAGATACTTCACCGAGAAGAACAAATAAATCAAATAGCAAATATTATTGCTCCTTTACTAAAAAATCAAAAACCATCCAACCTTTTTTTATATGGAAAAACAGGAACCGGAAAAACTTTAACTATAAAATACATAACTAAACAAATACAAGAATTAAGTGAACAAAAAAAATTACCAATTAAAATAATTTATATGAATTGTAAATTAAAAAAAATAGCTGAAACAGAATATAGATTAGTTGCTCAACTTGCAAGAGAATTCGGTAAAGCAATACCTACAACAGGTTTTCCAACAGAAGAAATATACAATCTTTTTTTTGAAGCTGTTGATAAAGAACAAAAACAAATATTGTTAGTTTTAGATGAAATAGATCAATTAGTTCAGAAAACAGGAAACGAAATACTTTATAATTTAACAAGAATGAATTCTGAATTAAAAAATTCGCAAGTTAGCATAATTGGAATTTCAAATGACCTTATTTTTGTAGATTCTCTTGATCCTAGAGTAAAAAGTTCATTATCTGAAGAAGAAATTGTTTTTCCACCATACAATGCTATGCAAATACAAGATATTTTAAAACAAAGAGCAAAAGAAGCATTTATAGAAGATAGTATAGAACAAGGAGTTATAGAAAAATGTGCTGCTTATGCGGCCAGAGATCATGGAGATGCAAGAAGAGCAATAGAACTTTTAAGAGTCGCTGGAGAAATAGCAGAAAGAGAAAGTTCAACAAACGTAAATTTAAAACATTTAGATATTGCAGAAGGAAAAATAGAAAACGACAGAATAACAGAAATATTATTAACTCAACCAAAACAATATCATGCTGTTTTATATTCTATTTTTAAAACTTCTGAAAAAAGACCAGAATCAGCCATATTTACTGGAGAAATATATGACTTTTATCAAAAAATATGCGAACAAAATCAATTAAGACCATTAACTCAAAGAAGAATTTCAGACATTCTTGCTGAATTTGATTTATTAGGATTAATTCATGCAAAAATAATTTCAAAAGGAAGATATGGAAGAACTCGTGAAATAAATTTAAACACCTCTGCTTTGAATGAAAGCATGAAACAACTAGTAATTAATCAACTCACCAACTCACTTTGACTCTGGAATTAATAGAAAAAAAGAAGAAAGTAGTAGAATATCTAATTAAAAAAAAAGTTTTAATTACTGGGGAACTCATTAAAAAACTCGATGATGAATTCGAGCTGGAGAAAAAATACCATGAGTTTTTAGACAGCCAATTAAATACAACTCAAGAAATTCAACAAAACCGACAAATTCAGACGCCACAAATAATTATAAAAGAATTAAAAACTCAACTTTCTTCAAATACAACAGTTTCAGTTATATCAAACCATGAACACATTTCAAGAAAATACACTACTCAAGATTTTGTAGGATATTTTAACGCCAGATTTAAAGCATTGGAAAAAATACTCCAAAACAGACAAGAATTACAAAATTTAACATCAATAGCAAGAATACTTCAAAAAAAAGACAAAGAAAAAGTGTCTTTCATAGGGATAATTTATGACAAACAAAAAACGAAAAAAGAAAATTTTGTACTAACTTTAGAAGATCAGACAGGAATAATAAAAACAATAGTGAGCAAAAATTCTCCTTCTTATGAAGCAGTAAAAGATTTAGTTCCTGATGAAATTATAGGGGTCGTCGGCTCCTCAGGGGATGAAGTTGTTTTTGCATCAGAAATAATAATTCCAGAAATTCCACTAACTCAAGAACTTAAAAAAGCTCCAGAAGAAATATATGCTGCAATAGTTTCAGATATACATATAGGTTCAACGTATTTTTTGGAAGAAGAATTTCAAAAATTCATAAAATGGATAAATGCAGATTTAGGAACTGAAGAACAAAAAAGAATCGCACAAAAAACAAAATATATTTTTATTGTGGGAGATATGGTGGATGGAGTGGGAATTTATCCAAAACAAGATACTGAACTAAACATAAAAGACATTTTCGACCAATACAAAGAATTCAATAAATACGCCAGACAAATTCCCTCAGATAAAAAAATAATTATTTGCTCGGGAAATCACGATGCGTGCAGACTTTCAGAACCACAACCCTCCTTAGCTTCAACATATTTATCTGAAATAACAGACATGCCTAACGTAACAATAACAACAAATCCATCATATGTAAACATACATCAAACACAAGATTTTCCCGGCTTTCTTTTTTTACTCTATCACGGCTATAGTTATGATTTTTACGGAGACTCAGTAGAATCAATAAGAACCAGCGGAAGAAGCATATCAGACAGAACAGAATTAATCATGAAATATCTTTTGCAAAAACGACATCTCGCGCCAACACATTCTTCAACACTTTACATTCCTAACTCAAAAAAAGATCCTTTAGTAATAGATATTGTTCCAGATTTTTTTATAAGTGGACACATACACAAGTCTTGCATAGGAAATCATAGAGGAACAATAATAGTCAGCGGAAGCTGCTTCCAAGCAAAAACAAGTTTCCAAGAAAAAGTAGGGCATGAACCAGAGCCATGCAAAATTCCAATAATAAATTTACAGACAAGAAAAGTGACATTAATGAACTTCGCAAAACAGTAAAATGAACGCATCATTAGAAATACAAAAATATTTTGCAGAAATAAAACAAGAGATAGCTAAAGCTCACACTCTTGCAACAGAATGCAGAAAACAATCATTTGACCCGGAAGATAAGGTAGAGCCAGTTCTTGCAGAAAACATGGCTGAAAGAGTAGTAGGACTTTTATCTACAATCGCTCCTCAAATAATCAACAGCGGAATCGCACAAAGAGTGATTGAATTAGAAAAACAATACGGTATTTTAGATTGGAGAGTAGCATTCAAAATAGCAGAAGAAACTGCAAATGAAACTTTCTGTAAATTCAAAGACAAAAAAGAAGCGATGGAAATAGGAATTCGTCTTGGATTTGCATATTTAACTCTTGGAACAGTTAGCTCACCAATAGACGGACTCCTAGGAATAGAATTCAAAAAAAGATTAGACACTGGAAAAGAATATTTCTGTGTAAATTTTGCCGGTCCAATAAGAAATGCAGGAGGAACAGCAGCCGCAGTTTGCGTATTAATAGCAGACTATATAAGAAAAAAAATGGGTTATGATGTTTACGATGCAACGGAAGATGAAATAAAAAGAACAAATTCTGAACTTCAAGACTATCATGAAAGAATCACAAACTTACAATACGTTCCTAGTAAAGAGGAAATAGATTTCTTAATGAAAAGAATTCCAGTTCAAATAGGAGGAGACCCATCTGAAAAAATAGAAGTTTCAAATTTTAAAGACCTTCCGAGAATACAAACAAATTTACTGAGAAGTGGTTTCTGTTTAATTCTTTCTTCCTGCATTCCTCTCAAAGCACCCAAAATATGGAATCAATTGAGTTCTTGGGGTAAAGAATTTGATATGGACCAATGGAGCTTTTTAGAAGAATACTTAAAAATACAAAAAATTGCAAAAGCAAAAGGAGGAACAAAGAAATCTGAAGATAAACTTTCTCCAGACTTCACTTTTATCGCAGATTTAGTTGCGGGAAGACCTGTGCTGGGCTATCCATTAAGAGTTGGAGGGTTCAGATTAAGATACGGTCGCTCGAGAATATCAGGATATTCTGCACAAAGCTTACATCCTGCAACAAAATTTATCCTGAACAAATACATAGCAACTGGAACACAACTTAAAGTAGAGAGACCTGGAAAAGCAGCATCATTAACTAGCTGTGATATGATAGAAGGACCAATAGTTAAACTTGTTGATGACAGCGTTGTTCAAATACAAAGCCATATCAAAGCAAAACAACTCGCTCCAAAAATAAAAGAAATACTATTTTTGGGAGATATTTTAATAAGTTACGGAGACTTTTTCAACAGAGCACATCCATTAGTTCCTGCAGGGTACTGTGAAGAATGGTGGGTGCAAGAATTTGAGAAAGCAATTAAAGAGAAATTTATAGAGAACTTTGAAAAATCATCAGAAAATAGTCAAACTTCTCATAAGAATGCTTTGAATATTGATGTAAACAAAGTTCATTCAAAGCCTTCTACAGAACTAAACTTTGAAAGACTTTCTGAACTCATTGACGTTTCAAAAACAACTCTTGAAAGAATATTCAAACACCCTTTACTTTTAAAACCCTCTGCAGAAGAAGCAATAAGAATTTCAAAAGGATTAAACATTCCTTTACATCCAACATACACATATTATTGGTCTACAATAACCTCTCAACAACTAATTGATTTTGTAAATTGGTTTTCAAAAGCAAATCTGTTAAAAAAAGACAATAAAACATCAAAAATAGTTCTACGACTCGAGCCTGAAAAAAGAATATTAGAAATACTTGGCATTCCGCATTCTGTTGTAAATAAAGAGTTTGTTGTGTTGGAAAAAGACCATGCGACAATACTACATTCTTGCTTTGATATAGAACACAAAAAAATGAAAGATGTTGTTATGTTGTTTTATCAACATAAAGACAAAAAAACATTAGAATTGATGAATATGATTTCTCAAGTAAAATTAAGAGACAAAGCGGGAGTTTTTATCGGTGCAAGAATGGGTCGTCCAGAAAAAGCAAAACAAAGAAAATTAACTGGAAGTCCCCACATGATGTTTCCTGTAGGAGAAGAAGGAGGGAGATTAAGAAGCCTCCAAAGCTGCCTTGAAGAAGGAACAGTAACAGCAGACTTTGCAATGTTCAGATGCGACAAATGCAAAAGGGAAACTGTATTCAAAGTGTGCGAAAAATGCAATCAAAAAACACGAAAACTTTGGCATTGCCCTGTGTGTGGATTCATACAAAAAGAAGAGTGTGAAAAACACGGATTAACACAACAATCTGTGAAAAAATCAATTAACATAAAAGAAATTTTCCAAGACAGTTTAAATCTGATTAATTTCAAAACTTATCCTGAAATGATAAAAGGAGTTAGAGGAACTGCAAATAAAGAGCACATCGCTGAACACATTTGCAAAGGAATTCTTCGCGCAAAAAACGACATTCATGTGAATAAAGATGGAACTACAAGATATGATATGACTGAACTTCCAATGACTCATTTCAAACCAAAAGAAATAAGTACTCAAATACAAAAATTAATTCAACTCGGCTACACTAAAGATATTTTTGGAAATCCTCTTGTAAATGAAAATCAAATTCTCGAACTAAAACCTCAAGATGTTGTACTGCCAGAATGTGCTGAATCGACAGATGAAGGATGCGCCAAAGTACTTCTTAGAATTGCAAATTTTGTAGATGATTTATTAATAAATTTTTACAAAACAAAACCATTCTATTGCTTAAGAGAAGCAAAAGACCTAATAGGACATTTAGTAGTTTGCTTAGCACCCCACACATCTGCAGGCATAGTTGGAAGAATAATAGGATTTACACAAACACAAGGATTCTTTGCGCATCCTATGCTGCATGCAGCTACAAGAAGGGACTGTTTTACTTATGATACTTTAATACCTATTTTTGATGGAACAAAGTGGAGCAATACAAAAATTGGGGAACTGGTTGAAAAATTAAATCCGACAAAGATTGTTGATTCTTTTGGCACAAAAGAAATTAAAGTGGATGGATACAGAACAATGGGTTTGAACAAAAAAGGGGAGATTGCTGAAGTAAAAATAAATAATTTCACGAAACATACTCCAACGCGAATAACCTATATTAAAACAAAAACAGGCAGAGAATTAAGAGTAACATCATCACATAAATTTTTAGTGTGGAAAGATAATAAAACAATCATAAAAAGAACTGAAAATCTTTCAAAAGAAGATTTACTTCTTTTACCCAAAAAATTAGAATTTAGAGAACAAAAGACATCTCAATTAGATTTAACTGAAATTTTTTCAGGAAGAGAAGATATTATGATTCGAGGAATAAAAACAAAGTTGAAAAGATTAATTAAAGATGATTTGCAAAAACAAAGTAAAAAAACAAAACTAAAAATAACTGATTTGAGAAATTTTTATAATAGAGATAGTTTCTCAATTCAATCATTAGAAACATTGTGCCAATCCTACAAAATTTCAGTAAAAACAATTTCAAAAAATGCAAAAATAACTGCAAAAAGAGACACTGTTTTACTGCCCAATATAATTCAATTCGATGAAAATCTTTTAGAGTATTTGGGTCTTTATGTTGCAGAAGGATATTCTCGCTACGTTAAAGGAAAGAAAGGATTAGCACAAGTCTATGTTGCTTCTTATGATTCTAAAATAAGAGAATTAGTGCAAAAATTTGGTAAAAGAATAGGACTAAAACAGTCAGAAAGAAAAATAGATAGAGTTACATTTTCCAGTAGAATATTTTATGAATTAATAATTGATTTTTTTAACTGCGGCTCAGACGCATATTCTAAAAGAGTTCCCAGTGTTATTTTCAGATTAGATAAAAAACTCACTTCAGCTTTTTTAAGAGGATATTTTGAAGGAGATGGTTCAGTAAGTCCCTCAGATATTCGAGTAACTTGCGATTCAGTGAGTAAAGAATTATTGTATGATATTCATTTGCTTTTATTAAAATATGGAATTCAATCAAGATTTTATACATATACAAAAGAACCAGGGCCAATAGTTAGAGATTTTTATGTTAGAAAAGGAAGAAAAATACCTAAATTCACAATAACAAAACTTACAATCCCTTCTAACTATGTCAAAAACTTCAAGGAAATAGGATTCATCTCTCAAAGAAAACAAAATATTCTGTCTGAGATATTAAAAAGAAAACCAAGAAAGCTCAAAAATAAAAACAAGTCATTTCTTTTTGATGAAATCATAGAACTAAGAAAAGATAAAATAGAAGAATCGTACTGTCTTAATGTAGAAAATCATACTGTTTTAGCTAATGGAGTTTTTACTGCACAATGCGACGGCGATGAGTCTTGCGTGATATTACTAATGGACACTTTTCTTAACTTTTCAAAGAAATATCTGCCAGACACAAGAGGAGCAACAATGGACGCACCATTAGTTCTAACTTCTGAAGTAGATCCAACTGGTGTTGACGACATGCTTTTTGATGTAGATATCGCTTGGAGATATCCTTTAGAATTTTACGAAGCAACACTTTTGTTTAAATCTCCAAAAGAAATCAAAATTCCACAAGTTAAAAAATTTTTGGGAACTCCACAACAATACGAAGGCTACGGATTTACACACGACGTATCTGACCTTAATAACACCGTCCGATGCTCAGCATACAAAACTTTACCTAGTATGGGAGAAAAAGTTCAAGGGCAAATGGATTTAGCTGAAAAGATCAGAGCAGTAGACGCAAGAGACGTAGCTCAATTAGTTATAGAAAAACATTTTATAAAAGACACAAAAGGAAATTTAAGAAAGTTCTCAACACAAGAATTTAGATGTGTGGCTTGCAATACTAAATTCAGAAGACCTCCATTAATTGGAAAATGCACAAAATGCAACGGCAAACTAATTTTCACAGTATCAGAAGGGAACATAATAAAATATTTAGAAATAACAATGATGTTAGCAAACAAATACAATGTCCCTCCTTACTTAAAACAAACTCTTGAACTTTTACAAAAAAGAATAGAAGGAGTATTTGGAAGAGACAAAGAAAAACAATCCGCACTTGCAGTATGGGCGAAGTAGCGGGTAGACTGTGGTCTGTAGTCAGTGGTCCATGGTTAGTGGTTTGTAGAAATAGATTTATTTTTTCAAAAAGCTTTTTAAACTTACAGTCCCCTTTCAGAGGATAGATGGAATACGAACAGTTATTAGAAAGAGCAAGAAAAAACATGCCTAGTGTAGTCTTTGAAAGAGAAAGATTTGCAATTCCAAAAGTAGTTGGACGATTAGAGGGAAATAAAACTTTAATAACTAATTTTACTCAAATAGTTCAAACATTGAGAAGACCAATGGAACACATTCTTAAATTTTTACTAAAACAACTAGCATCTCCTGGAGATGTCAGGGGAGGATTTTTAATTCTAGGAACAAAAATTCCTGCAACAAGAATCAATGACAAAATAAAAGAATATGCAATAGAGTTTGTTTTATGTCCAGACTGCGGAAAACCAGACACTGAAATTAAAAAAGAAGCTGAATTTAATTATTTGAAATGCACCGCTTGCGGTTCAAAACATTTAGTAAAATCAGTACTCTAATTTACGCTTATGATAGTAAAACTACATAAAAAAGATGATAAGATACTTGTAGCGGCATGTGATGAAGAGCTGTTAGGCCAAAAGTTTGAAGAAGATGGAAAACAAATAGATTTAACTGGAGAGTTTTTCAACGGCGAAAAAATGGACCATGAAGAAGCTGGAGACTTAATAAGAAATGCAGATATTGTGAATTTAGTCGGCAAAAAAACAGTTAATCTTGGATTGGAAGAAGGAGTTATAGAGCAAGAGAATGTAATACTTATTGCGGGAGTGCCGACTGCACAAGCAGTGATTAGTCATTCGTAGATCGTCAGTCGTTTGTCGTAATTATGTTTTGACAAGCAAAGATTTTTATATGAGTGTTGGCTATTAGCTATTAGGTGTTGGCACTAATACCCAAAACTCAATATCTAAAAATGAGGTATAGCTGAACAAGTTCAGCATAACCTCTTAGATTAAAATCAAAGAGGTGAATCATGGTAGCAGACGTATATGTTTTAAGATTAACATTAGCAATAATAATAGGAACTTTAGCTGCAATAGTCTACAGTTTGAGAGTTCTTGTGTTGATGGAAAGAAGATTAGAAAGAATAGAACTACACGCGGACAAATTAGCAAATGCAATATTAAAGAAAGTGAGGAAATAAAAATGAATCTAACATACAAAACTTACGCATGGATAGGATTAACTGGAGTGATGTTATCTATTTTGGCTGTTTTGCTAGCGTTCTTAGGGGGATTGTCAATTCTTTTTTCACCAATACTGTTTTTTATTTTAATTTACACTTCGTTCACTTTAATCTTTTTATCTGGAATTGCAAGCGTACTATTCAAATGGGCTTTTGTAGACCTATCAGACAGAGTGCATAATGCTCCTTTGTTGGTTGGAAGTGCTATTTTATTCACATTAAATATTTTGATATTATTATTTACTGGATTAGGAAGGTTTATAGCTCTTCCTCAAGAAATATCTATTTTAATAAATCCTGCTCAAGCAAAAGAAATTTCTTGGTCTCTCTTGATACTTTTTGTAGTTATGGGTTCAACTTTAATAACAACAGGGATTGGATTTTTGAAGCTAAGAGAAAAATTCAAAGGATTA
>CAYHXI010000038.1:0-12235 GCA_964360565.1 uncultured Methanosarcinales archaeon
GAAAGCAATGAAAGCGTTGAATGACTAAAACTGTATCTATCCATCCCTTTTTTCATGAAATATCCACCTCGTTTTAATAATAATTAATTGAAAGTACAAATCATATTTAAACTTTGCTATTCACTTTTGCCAAAAAACGATAACTGAATAAACTGAATCATCAACCCATATGTGCATGTTCATGCGAAAACACTTGATAAAATGCATCAAATATCGGAGTCTCTGTTGAAAACGAGTAAAATTGAGCTCCTGTTTCTGCGCAAACTTTTTTTATTTCTGCACTGTGAGAATTTAATTTTTCAAGATAATTCTTTCGCAAATAAGGAGAAACATAAGTTCTAACTTGTTCTTCGCTTTCTAAATCTCTTAATTTATAATCCCCCTCCATGTTTAGCTCTGCTTCGAGAGGGTCTAAAATTTGAATAAGTTTCACCTGCTGATTTTTTAGTCGATATAGAACACTTTTGATTTGATTAACGTCGTATAAAAAGTCAGAAATTATGGCAACAAAAGATTTGCTATTTATTAAAGATTTATATTTTGCAAGAGAAATCTCAAAATTAGAAACTCCTTTCGGTTGCTGTTCATTTAAATGCTGCAACAAAAACATCAATTGTCTTTTTCCTTTCTTAGGACGGAAAACATTTAGTTTTTCTGCAAAAGTTGAAAGAACAAATCGTTCATTATTTTTTAGAGCCATGTAAGCAATTCCAATTCCAAACATTGAAGCGTATTCGGATTTTTTCAACTGCTTGCTTTTGAAATTCATACTTGCGCTGAAATCAACTATCACGTGCACTGTAAGATTTCTTTCCTCCTCAAATCTTTTTATGAAAAGTTTTTCTGTACGTCCATAAACTTTCCAATCAACTGCTCTCAAATCTTCTCCAGGAGTGTAAATCGTGTAGTCTTTGAAAACTAATCCTTGACCAGTGTAAGACGTTTTTCTTTCTCCAGTATAATTAGAGGTCACCCTTTTATTTATTATTAAACTAAGTCTGTCGAGATGGCGTAAAAAATCTGTGTTTATCATTTTGCGAGTTCACTCACTGCGTTCGCTCACTCAGCAAAATGATGTGAGCTGAATAAGCGTTGCATTTTTTTAAAGTAATTTCTTTATTATATCATCTTCCCTTAAATTCTGCCTCTCTGCTTCAAAAGTTGGAATTATTCTATGCCTCAATATTGGCAGAGCCATAGCTTGAATATCTTCTTTGCTAACATATTTTCTTCCATTAAGAAGTGCTCTCGCTTTGCCAGACAATACAAGTCCTAAAGACGCTCTAGGAGAGGCGCCATATTCAACCAAATCTTTTTTTGTTCTCGTTCTAGTAACTATATCTATTGCATACTTTTTGATATCATTTGCAATTGGAATTTGTCGAGTTAATTCTTGAAGTTTCAGCAAGTCAGATTTTGACAAAACAGTCTTGATTGGTTGCGGCTTTGATTCCTCAGCAAATCTGTTGACAATCTCAAGCTCTTCTTGGGGAGTTGGATACGTAACATTTATCTTCAACAAAAACCTGTCTGCCTGAGCTTCTGGCAAAGGATATGTGTTATGATGTATTCCTCCGCATCCAAATCCACCGATGTAATTTTGTAGTCCTGGAACTGTAAGACCGAAAGCCATTCCTTCCGCAGAAACATATTCTATAGATTTAATTTTATCGTAGAATATATCTTCGCTCAACAATGTTTGGCAATAACTCAAAAGTTTTTCAGCTTCTTCCAAAACAACAATACACTGTTCGCTTAAAAATTCAAGGATTTGTCCTGAATGAGTTGTTGTTCTGCCGCTATACAAATTCCAAATTTGGTTTTTTGATAATTGGAGTGCTTCAGATATTTGAGTCATTGGAGTTCCTATTCCAGCAGCAAAAGTTCGAGGATTATTCTCAACAAGATTGGAAAACTCTGCACTTTTTCTGTAATTCAATTCTTTTTTCATATCTGCAGCAAATTCTTTTAGAGAATCTACGGACATCAGTATTTCTCCTTCTTTAATTCCCTTGTAGCTTCCATACCAATTTCTCGATGTAATGGGAGTGTGTTCTTTTAAAGTGTGGAAACTGTTTATACCAAAAACTTCAACTAACCGTAGAATAGCTTTTCTGTCAACAGGCACGACTCTAAAACTAGAACGAGCTTCTCTTTCAAGGTCAATTCCTTTTATTTTTGAATTGCTTACCCAGCCTATTTTTTTTACAAAGTCAATGAAGTCTTTTCCCTGAATTTTCATTCTAAATATTCTTCCATCATGTCTTGTCCAAGATATAATTCCTTCTCTTAAAAGCATGTAAGAAATAATACTTACATTATTTGCACTTTTCTGAGTAAAAACTATTCTATTATCTCTAATAGAAGATTCTAAAGAAATAAATGTCTTCAAAAACTCTCTATTCATTTCTGGAGAAAAACTAAGGAACCAAGAAGGAATTTCCTTGTCTTTGCCGGTTTTAATTCCAAATCTTATTTTGAGATATTCTACAAGAGACTTTGAATAAATTTTTGCGTATTTGCAACCTCTGTTTTCTCTTACAGAAGGATTAAATCCATATTTCTGTGATACATTAACAAATCTTTGCAGAGATTCAGGATAATTTTTTTGAACTGCTTCAACACACTTCTCACCTATGTATCCATCCGATAACAAGAATGAAATCCAAAATGCAAAATCTTCATCAAACATTATTTCTTGCAAAAGAGGTTTTTGAGTCATTTTTGCAATAGTTTCTTCATGAGAAAGTATTTTTTGTTGATTAAATTTGGGAAGTTTTGCAGGACTAACTAAGTAATCTTCTTTTGTTAGTTCTTCAGCTTTCTTCCAAGATATTATTCCATTTTCATTAACAAGGAATGGATGATTCTTTGTTACTTTTACTTTTTTTCCAGTTTTTGTGGTTACTTGAATAATCTCATCTTGGTAAGGAAGAGTATACAATAAGCATTTCTGTTTTTCTAGAGAGCCATTTGTGTTTAATGAAAAAGTCCACGCGTTTAAGTCATAGAGTTTTATTCCTTTTTCATCTTCTGCAATACAATTATCTCCTGCAATATTCAACAATTCTTTTCCAGTTTTTAATTGTCCGTTCACGAAAACAGACTCGTTTAATGAAAGACTTCCTTCCTGCTCAATCGGGTTCTGCGTCGCTAAAACAAAGAATGGAGGGTCTAATTTGTATGTAGTTCCTCCCACAGTTACTTGTTTCTCCTGCATAGCTTCTAAAAGAGCAGACTGAGTTTTAGGAGTTGCCCTGTTTATTTCGTCAGCGAGCAAAAGATTAGTAAAAATAGGACCTGGCTGGAATTTAAAGCTTCTTTTTCCTCCAGCGCCTTCTTCAATAATAGACGTTCCTGTTATGTCTGACGGCATTAAGTCAGGAGTGTTTTGAATTCTGTTGAATTTTAAATCCATTAGTTCTGAAAGAGTTTTAACTGCCAATGTTTTTGCAAGTCCAGGATAACCTTCTAGAAGCGCGTGAGCATCTGAAAAAATAGCAATCATTACCTGGCCAAGCATCTCCTGCTGTCCTACGATAACTTTGCCCATCTCATCAAAAACTTTATCAATAATTTTTTTTGCTTCTTCAACTTTCATGATATTCACCTCGGAGTTTTTTCTTATTTGTGATTGATTTAAAGTATGAGTATTTAATATTTTCTGTAGTTAGTCTGTGGTCAGTAGTATGTAGTTGATGGTTTGTCGTAGAATACTACTACCCACTTACTACAGACCACTGACCACGTACTACTCCTTGCTTATCTGACTGAAATAATTTTTTACAACTTTATAATAATTTTTAGGAAGATCTTCTTGAAGACTCGCATCCACTGATGCTTTTATCTCTCTAGGAGCATAATTTGATTGAAAATCATGCTTTTCAGGATCTTTAACTCGGCTTATGTCTAAATCAGATTGAACTGGATTTAGGTACAGCTGAACTTCTTTGTAGCCAAGCTCAGCAATAGATTTATTTCCATAAAGAGCGCCAGTTTCATTAGTCAAAAATTGAGAAGTTCCTTCAGTAGCTTCAAAAGGAAGAGGAGCTTTCTTTCCCAAATCTTCAATAAATTTAGGAGCGTCCAAAAATTTAGTATTTGTAGCAGAGGTAAAAATTATCAAAAAAGATAAAATAACTAGAGTAACTATTCTGCTGGAGATTTTGCCAAACTTTAAAAAAACAGAAGTTTTAACTTCCCTCATTTTTCTGAGAACATCCACATTTAAAGAATTTATAACATCATTGTCCAAATTAATATTATCTGCAACAGTTCTCAATTGTTCGTGCAGAAAAGGAAGTTTTTTTTCCAAAAATTCATATTTAGTATATTTTACAAGAGTCAAAGTATGTATTACTGCATAAATCATGAATGGAAACAAAGAAACATACCAGTAAATATTCAGCAGGATAAAAACAAGCACAAACAAAAGAAAAATTACGAAGCTATCTATTAAAGCATGGCAGACCACCATAGTTAAGACAGTTGTTTTGAGTTCTTGAAGTGCGGCGTGTATTGGTTTCATTTTTTCAACATTTTGATTTGCAAACATTCAGTGCATCTTTGCAATTATTTAAAATAGAATTTGAAGTTCTCAAATCGCTAGTACATTGAGCATACCATGTTTGATATTTTTCATATTCGCTTTTGAAAGTCAGCACGTCTTTCTCAAGCCTGGCATTATCCGACTTTAGTCCACTAACTTGGCCTTCTGATGCAGATAATTGTTTATCAAGAGATATTTTTTGCTGCTCAAGATTTTCCTTTGCAGTTTTTACCTCTCCAAATTTGCCAGAGATTTCTTCCTCTCGCTTCGCTTTTAACTGAGCCTCTGAACTTATTTCTGCCAAAGATTTCTTCTGCGATTCCAGTTCTGAAGTAACGTGACTTAATTCTTCCAGCCTTAAATCATAAGCTTCATTTATCTTAGAAAAGTTCGCTTGAAAATAAAGCGTTGCTGCAACAAGTCCTGCAGAAGCAAGAACTATCAAAAACAATAATGCAATGTTCGCGTTTTGGGTTATGAATGTCATGTTCCACCTTTTCTTTGTTCTTAGAGTTATTAAAGTTTTATGTTTTTCATTATTTTTTTATTACGTTTTAGATTCATTCACTCCTCAGCCATCGTCTAATAAATATTTCAGCCAAAAACAAGACGAGAACTGTGAGCACAAAAGGCCATCTCACGATTTCTCTTGCACTAACCACTCTCTTAGATTTGCTTCTGACTTGGTCTAAAATTTTATCTACAACATTTTTTTCATCAGGCTCGAATAATTCTCCGCGTGTTGCTTTAACAACTACGCTTAGTTCAGAATTCATTCCTAAAAATTGATATTCTAAAGGATAATTGCTAGCGAAAACTCCATTAAGCACATTAACAAATCCCACTGCATTTGGAGTTACAGAAGTTGAATAAGTATTCTCATCAGTTTTGTAGAAAGTATAATCTTTTGAAACAGGCTGTTCTTCAGCACGTATAATTATTGTAGTCGGCTGATTTATTCTAGTGGCTTCGACATTTATTCCTTTCTTTGCTTTTCTATCCGGCTCGCCTATCGCCCAGTTCAAACTTCTAACTAAAAGCTTTGAATTTTTGCCGCTCAAAAGCTCAGAAGCCCACACACTTCCATCATCTGTTGAGTAAGCACCAACTCTTCCCAATCCAGCCCTCCAAGTTGTAAGTATCGGGTCTCCATTTGTTGTAGTTACAAGAAGTCTAGCAGATGTTTTGGGAACAACATCTGTAAAGCCATGAATTGAAGCATCGAGGTCTCCAAGGTCTTGAGTTATGAAATGATTCGAGTTCAATATACTTAGCCCAGGAATTTTCCCACCCTGCTCTTCAATCTCTCCAAAAAGAATTTTTATTCTTGCAACGTCTTCAACCTTAAAGAAAGCTCCATTACCTATTTCTGCTATTTGAATCATTGTTGAATCTGAGGTTTTAGGACCTACCCCGATCGAATATATCTTTATTCCTTTGCTTGCAGCGAATTGAGCGGAAGCGATTGTGTTTGAATAATCATGAGTTTTTCCGTCTGAAATTAAAATAATATTCTTGCTTCCTGGAGCTTGGTCAAGCATAGATATCGCTTTAAGCAGCCCAGTACTTATCAGAGTCCCTCCAAAATGATACAATCTAGAAACTTTCTCTTCAACTTCAGATTTAGAAAACAAGTAAGAAAATTCTGAAACAACATACGCTTGAGTATTAAAAGCAATAACTCCAGTTTTTATATTCGGCCTCAAAGTTTTAAGAACTGTTAGAGCAAGAGATTTTTCAACATCAACAACGGAGGCTCCGCTTGCAGTGGTATCACTAGTACTTCCTGATATGTCCACGAGTATCACTACATTAACATCACTTTCTTTTCTTCCAGCTTTACCTACGAAAACAGGAAGCAAAGATTCAAATAAAGAATTTCTGTAAAGCCCATCGCCGTAGCTGTTGTATCCTCCAAAAACAAGCATTCCATTGCCGTCATGCAAATAGTCCTGCAAAGCTTCAGCTCTAGAATTAAGGTCTCTAGCGTGAACATCATTAACTATTATTGCATAATAATCCTCGAGAACCCGTTTTACATCATCTCCAGAGGGAGGAAGTCCGCTTACTGTTTTGACGTCAACAACTTGCTTGTAAAGCTTAACTAAAGGAGAATCTGGCTTTGAAGTGTAGAAAAGAACTTTCGGCTGAGAAACAACATTAACTGTTTTGTAAAATACATTGTTCTGAGAAAATTGGTCTGCAATATTTGTCTGCACAGTAATAGTGTGAAATCCTTCAGGCAAAGATTTGGTAAATTCATACTTTGCGGAATTGACATCTCCAGAAAATATTACATTGCCGTCGAGTTTAATTGACAGAGGAACACTAGTCTGTTTCATTGCACCAACTCTATTAAGAGAAACTGTAAAAGTATTTTCAACATCAGCCATCGTTTTAGAAGGTCCTGAAATACTTATTGCAACATCGCTTTTGTCTTCTTTCAACAATAATGCATTTATTGTGCTGTTAAGTTTTGTCGCAAAGAAAACAATATCTCCAATATTTGCTCCTTTAGTTGCATGACCATCTGTTATCAACAAAACACTTTCGTAAGGCTCTAAAGTATTCAACAAATCATCTCCAAGAGGACTGTCATCTGCCGAACCGATTGTTTTTACCTCAACACTAGTTTTTTTTTCTAAATCACTTATCAAATTTTTAGGAATACTCTCAAGAACACTCATGCTAGTAGAGTTGTCTACAAGAATTTTCAAAAACATATCTCCCTCAATAACTCGCTCTCGTTGCATAAATGGAGACGCCAGCGCGATAAGAATCAACAAAAACATCAAAGTTCTAGTTACAAGCATAACTTTCTGAACGAGCAAACGCCTATGTTTGTGCTCCTCCTCTTCTTTCAATTTTATAAACTCATAATTAAGCAAATATTTGAGCGCAAAAAACAATGGAATTATCAACAGCAAAAGAAGAGGATTTTCTAAGTGAAGAACAGACGGAAGCTGAGCTAAAATGTTGTAGAGCGTTGAAAAAAATTCCATTATAAATCACCCCTCATTTTAACATAATATACTTCAAACGCAAGCAAAATAAATAAGATTATCAGCAAAGGCGTTTCAAAAATGTATTTTCGTTTATCTTTAACCGGTTCAAGCTTGTATTCTGTACTTCTTTGCCCTCTAACTTCTTTTGAATTGATTGCACTTTCTTTTTCATCAAGAAGATTCGCGACAACTAATTTGTTTTCGTAAGAATACAATCCAGCATCTTCTAAAAACAGCACTGCTGCGTTGGGAATGTTTCTAACTGGAGTTTTAACATTTTGAGGAGAATCGAGAAGAATCATTTGATTTGTTTTCTGATTAAGTTTTTTTATATCTTGCCTTTCAGTCAAGAATTTCAAAAGCTCTGTGAAAAAGATAGGATAGCTAGGCTGAAATTTAAAATCGCTTGCTTTTTCAAGAATGCCATAATAGACAACTTTTCCTCTTCCTTTTTGCTTGTAAGCAACCATCGGACTTTTCTCAGCAGTAATTAAAGTTATAAATCCATCTCCCAATTTTGCATCCAAATAATATTTAACGCTTCCGAAATCCATGTTTTTTGTAAATCTATTAAATTGCTGAACAGTTAAAGATGTTTGATCTCCAACTCCAGAAACAGTTATTGGAGCTATTGCAGAGAGGTCTAAGTTCTTCTGATTTTCTTGAGCATGAATTATTATGTTAGCTCCTGCTTCAACTTTTTCTGCAATATCTTCAAAAGTTCCTGTGAGAATTTCTTTAGGAGAAATATCATGCAAAACATATAAGTCATAGCTTTCTTTTGAAATAATTGGGGGTTCTGCTACTGTGACATCGACAAGACCGCTTGCTTTCAATGCATTTTCTAGAAAAATAGATCTGTTGTTTGTTATCAACAATGCTTTTATTTTCATCTGCTCAGGAGCGCTCAATATTGCAACATTATCTGCTGGAAGGTCGTCCTGATCAACTATTTCTAATTTAGTAATTCCTGAAGGAGTTTGAAAAACAAAAGGCTCAACATGACCTGCACCAATATTAATTACTTTTTCAGTTCCCCCTGCTCTAAGAGTGATTGTTTTTTGCTCTAAACCAAAATTTTTTATGTATGCTGTTGTAGACTCGTCTTCAGCTAGCAAGTCAATAAAGCCAACATTATTTTTTGGCTCTTGAGAGGCAACATTTATGAAATCAACAACTTGCTTTTTCGACTGCAGAACTGCTTTCGCAGTCTCAGGATCCTGCCCTTCAGTATTTAAAAAATCAGAGATTACAACAATTCTTCCTTCTCTGCTTCCGAGAGTTTCGCCAGCTAAAAGAAGCGCATCTCCTAATCTTGTGGAGGAATCTTTAGGTCTTAAAGAGTTCAGAAAATCTTTTGATTCTCCTCTGCTCGCATCCTTTAAAGCGATTTGAGGAAAATATTTTGCTAAAATAATTGTATTTCTACCACTCAAAACTTCCTTTGCTTTTTCAATTGCAATTTCAAATCTAGTTCCTCCACTTTCTTTAGCCTGCATACTTGCGCTTACGTCGATGACAATAATAGTATTTGAGGAAGTTATATCGTGAGTGTAAGTTATAGCGGGCTGAGCTATGATAAATATGGAGAACAAAATAGCCAATAGTTGCAGAAAGAAAAGCCAGTCCTTAATTAGTTGCTTGAAAAAAGAAGTTATTTTATTTGCTCCGCTCATCTTGATGAAAAACATCAATGAAGGAACAGTCATTATTTTTGGTTTGGGTTTGATAAGATAAAGAACTATAAAAGGAATCAAGCTTAGTATAGAAAGTAGTCCTGCAGTGTTTTCTATACTGAATAGACCTAGATTAATTGCCACTCAAAAGCCTCCTTTAATATTGTCATCCCTTTTTGCCTCTGCAATGTGTAAAACTTTGTTGTTTATAAAAGTTTTGTGGTCATGCACAATGTTTGCCCATTCTAATTTAATTTAAAGAAAACAGAAGTATTTATATACTAATATTACCTTTTAAAGTAATATGAATAAAATAATATTAAGTTTAATTGCTGAAAGAGAGAAAGAGCTAGTTCCAGTTATATTCACAAAAAAACAGTTTGAAGTAATTAAAAAACGAATTAAAAGAGAAAAATTAACAAATGCCGAGAAAAAAGCACTATACACTTCAATAACTAAAAAAGTAAAAGCAATTGAAAGTATTTATAGACAAACTAATGAAGCAGAATATTATGTAAATGGAGGAAGTAAAATTCTGTCTGAGAGATTTTCAGAAGCTAAGAAAATAATAGAACAATATTCTAAAAAGTACGAGAAGATTTTTATCAGCGGAACATTCCTGTTTTCACAAAAATACACAGACATAGATATATTTATCGTTAGAGAAAAAGGATACAAAGAAATATTTGACGGAAAGAAACACATTATCTTTTTGACAGAGAAAAGATTATCTCAGCCCATTTTTCAGTCTGCTTCTCTAATGTCTGTTTCGAATTTCAAAATACCAACTGAGATTAATACAAAAGAGCCTTCTTTATTTGAAATCATGTCTTTGTATCATGAAGCAGTAATAGAGTGCCTAAATCAAGACAAAAAACCAGAGTCAACAAGAAGACTGATATTTTACAACGAACTTTTGTGCAACAAAAAAATACTCAATTCTCAAGAATTAAAAGAAAAAACAGAAAATGCAAAAATAATTGATTTAAATCAAGCAATAAAGAATTTATGCATCAGTATTTTCTCAAAAAAATATTTATACGTAAAAATACAAAGCTACATAAAAACATTAATAAATTCAATCAAAAACATAAAGCCAAATAAACATTTGATTATCTTCAGAAATACTTATGAGGAGTTGATTTATGGACGACAAAGAAGTACGGCAACAGTTGATTAAAGTATTTGGAGAGCAGATAAAATTTAACAAAAATTTTGATGAACATGTTAAAAAACTAAAAGAAGGAATGATTGAAGAATTTTTAGAGTGGTGTTTGCGTTGCAAAGAAAACAAAGAACTAGGCTCAGTTCCTCCAAAGAAAGAATTCAGAGAATTTTATGTGTTCTTTAGAAAAATTGCTTCAAATGTAAGAGTTGCACTAATCAAAAAGCAAAACAGTGATTTTATTGAAATAATTTTAGACAATCACGAATGCTATGATGACACTCGAATGAAGTTTGGATATAAGAGAAGTTCTTATTATGGGAGTTGATTAAAAATTCTTCAACACGTCCTCTGCATGAGTTTTGCATTCAAAATCAGAGAGTACTTCTTTTATTTTACCTGATTTGTCAATTAAGAAAGTTGTTCTGAAAATTCCATCATATTCTCTTCCAGCAAAATTTTTCTTTCCCCAGACGCCATAAGATTTGCAAACTTCTGCTTTTTCGTCAGATAATAACTTGAATGGAAGAGAATATTTTTCTGCAAATTTTTTATGACTCTCAACAGAGTCTGCACTAATTCCCAGCACGATAACTCCTTTCTTTTTGTATTCTGCAAAATTGTCTCTAAAACTACAAGCTTCTGCAGTGCAACCAGGAGTATTATCCTTCGGGTAAAAATAGAGCACAACTTCTTTGCCTTTGAAATCTGAAAGTTTCACTACATTTCCTTCGCTGTCTTTTAGTTCAAAGTCAGGAGCTTTGTCATTTTGTTTGAGCATTTTAAATCACTTCCCAATGTCCTGTTTTTCTTGAACCGATTCTTTTAATTATTTTATAGTGTCTTTTATAGTGTCGCCAATAGTGTCTTAGCATTATTTTTCAACAACTTCCCAGTATCCTCCTTTGTCAGGACCGATTCTTTTGAGAGCTTTTTTATTTTTTAGTATGGAGAGTTGTTTTTCTATTGCTCTTTGAGAAATTCCTATAATTTCTGCCATTTGTTTTGCATTAATGTATTTGTTTTCTTTAATTAGCGAGATAATTTTCTCCGAACTTTTCTCCGAACTTTCTCCGAACTTTTTAGTTGTATACTCTCTTTTGAATTCAGTCCAGAACGTTCCTTGAGATTCTTCAAACTTAGGCAGGGACAGATTATTTTCTTTTAGTAATTTTATCATGTTTAGTATTCCTTTACCCCATGCATCTATGTAACCTGTAAGAAAGAATACGTTGGCAATCAATGGATTTCTTTGTTCTGATTTGTGTTTTTGGTATAGGTCTTTGATTTTGATGTCTTCTGGAAGTTTTCCAGGATTGGAAATATCGATTAAATCGTCATAGATTCTTACATAAACAAAACTGTTTGGCCTATAATCTCTATGTATTAATGCGTTAAGTATTGCTTCTCTTAATGCTTCTAAAGGTATTTCCCATTTTTCTTCTCTTCGAAATTCCTTAATTGTAGCTCTAACACTCAAATAATTTTTGAAGAATTCTAGTACTCCATCAAGAAGTTGGAATAAATTTCCATCCATATCTTTAATATCTGCAAATTCTTCAGTTAATCCTTTAAAACGACCACATTTCAAAGTGATGTTTGGAAAGAATTTTTCAGGATTTTTTCCAAAAACAACAATTGCTGCATTTGTCAAACCTTTGCTTGAAAACAAACCTAGTTTTCTGAGAATTGTTTCTTTACTCGCATCTGTTATAATCATTCTTTTTGATTCTTTAGTCAATTTAACAAAAGAATCGACTGTTTTATTATCTATATCATTTAACGTTGCTTCTTCACAAATTTTATCATCCCATCTTAGCTTGTCTTCATTCTTGTTAAC
>CAYHXI010000039.1:0-2494 GCA_964360565.1 uncultured Methanosarcinales archaeon
TTCCCGAGGGTTATATCGTCTACGTAAATCTTGTGGCAAAACTTTTTGGCGGATTGGTAGGAATCATGACGATCGGCATTCAGACGGTCTTCTTTCCTCATTTGGTCGAGCTTATTCATACAAAAAATCATGAAAGAGCCCAAATACAAGTTAAGAAGGCCAAGTTATATGGATTAATTTTGACTATCGGAACGATACTGATCATTATTTTCACAGCTCCATTTTTTATGAGACTTCTTCTTACAGGTGGAAAATTTTCGGGTAAAAATGTGGAGATACTTATTTCTTTATTTCCATATTTCATTATTCCAGGTGTGGGGTGGGGGATCAGTCAAATTTTTACTCAACCGATCATAGCCATTGGCAAACAACATCTACTTACTCTGGTTAATGTTCTGGCTGTCGGTCTTTCATGGGTGACAGCTACATACACTTACTCACGATTTGGAGGGATTATGGCAATCTCAGTCGGGTTGATAGTCCTTTCATTTACTGGCATAATAGGAGCTGAAATCATATGGAGAAAGGAATACAAATCTCAGTCGTTATCGGCACATTAAACCGACCAAATGTTGTTATGTCGTTAATCGACCAACTTGTGGAGGAATCGAAAAAAATCCGACTTGAAGTTATTATTGTTGATCAGTCGATACCTGATAACTATAAGGAACTTACAAAAAAATTTCCTAAACAAATAAATTTTGAACTAACTCATTTTGATAAACCAAATACGATTAAATACTTAAACTACGGATGGAAAAACGCAAAAGCACCAATTGTTTTGTATTTTGATGATGATGTAACTCTTACTGAGAGTACTATTCAAACTCACCTTGAAGCATACGAAAATTTATCAATAAAAGGAGTGGCCGGACGAGTGATCAATGATGGCGAAAAAATTTCGGAAGATTCAAGTGTAGGAAAGATAAGCTGGTTTGGAGCAATGTTCACTAAAAATTTTTCTTATGAGAAAAAAACTTTTGTTGATTTTCCATACGGTTGTAATATGTCTTTTAAAAAACAAGTTTTAAAAGATTTGGGAGGATTCGATGAAAGACTTTCGCCGCCAATATATGCTTTTAATGAGGTTGATCTGGGGTATCGAATTAATAAGCGTTGGAACAACTCAATATTATTTTTACCAAAAGCGCTTGTCTATCATCATCAATATAAAAGGGGAGGAACGAGAAATGATTTTACCGCCGAAGATATTTTTCATAGCAATCAATTTAATTATGGATACTTTTTGGGAAAAAATTATACTTGGTTTGAAAATATTATTTGTTTTATACGCCGAATTCCATATCAACTTATAAAAGAACCAAGAGCAATTTTACATATTCTAGAGGGATTTATATATGCCAAAGGAATTAAGTGTCATTCCCGCGTAGGCGGGAATCCAAGCATTCCTGGATCCCCGTTTTCACGGGGATGACAAACTGATTAATATGAAAAATATATTCAAATTTATTAAAAAAAATATTTTTTTTATTGCTGTAACTACATTCTTAATCTTTATTCGTTTTTACAGAGCTGGCGATTTTTTTAGTTTTAATTTTGATGAAGAATATCAAGCCCATTTGGCTTTTGAGCAAGTCAAAAATTTCCATCTTATCTGGATTGGAGTTTCCGCCTCAAATATTGGTTATTATTTGGGTCCTGGTTTTACCTACCTTAACGCCTTATTATTTAAACTAACAAGCGGGGATCCAATCTCTCTTGCTTACTTTGCCCCCTTAATTGGAGTATTGACCGGACTTAGCTTGTATTTTGTTGTCAAAGAAATTTTTAATAAGAAGGTTGCGCTTCTTTCAATGATTTTTTACCTTGGATCGACGCTCGTCAACTTTTATGATCGTCGTTTTTGGAATCCTCTCCCTATCCCTTTTATTACTATCTGGCTTTTTTACTCGTTATTTAAAGCCCAAAAAGACAGTCGATATTTTATTTTGACATCGATTTTACTGGCAACTAGTTTACATGTTCATCTGGCTCTTCTTGTTTTTTGGCCGGTTGTGCTTTTTTTTGTAATAAAAAACCTAAAAAAGATTTCCTTTAAAACCTGGATTATAAGTATCGGATTATATTTAATAATTATTTCTCCATTAATCGTTTTTGATTTTGTTCATAACTTTGATAATCTGATGACGCCGCTTAGATATATACAAAATAAAAACATTGAGCATCAAAAAATAACAGTTGCAACTATTAGCAGTCACTGGCATGTATGGATTGCGAGTTTATCACGATATTGGTATATAAAACCGGTGACTGACATTCAAAACGAGCAATGCTTAGGTCAACAATGTCTGATTACTCCTGGAAAAATTTGGTTAAGCTTACTATCGCTTGTATCAATTATCTATCTAATTTTTAAATCTTTTAAGGACCGAAAAAAGCATTATCTTATTTTAATGACAGCTTTCAGTATGATTTTTTTTATTTTTTACCCGGGTTATTCTGCTGAATATTATTTATTAAATTTTTTTGTTTT
>CAYHXI010000039.1:2594-12193 GCA_964360565.1 uncultured Methanosarcinales archaeon
CTTATGGCGGGTGGAGATACCTATTTAAAATTTATGGCAAAAAACCTGTGCAATCTTTTGCTGATGAATTTTTCGGTTGGATTTATCAAGATGAAATCAGTAATCAAAAGCCAGCTTATCGTGTAGTCGTCTCTGAAGATATTGAATATAAATCTTTAGCAAAACCAGTATTAAGATTTAAGCAGGGAGCATATTATTTTTATGTTTTTAAATTCCAATAGAGTCGCAACATTTATCTTGTTGACATGCATCAGCCTTATTCTACTTTTACAACTACATAATCTTTCGCTATTTGCTTTTTCTCGAGGGTTTGATGCTGGTGGCCATATTGAGTATATAAACTTTCTGAAACAAAATATGCGCGTCCCGCTTGCGTATGAGGGATGGGAGTTATACCAACCACCTCTTTATTATTTTTTAGTTGCATTTGTATCCTCACCCATTGGAATAAAAATTTTCAGTTTTTTAATGTGGTTATTGCTTACGATTACTTCATATAAATTCTTTCAAAAAAAGTTTAACGATATTAATATTTCGTTTATTGGAACTTTTATCACATCTTCCTTGCCAGCTGTACTTTACCTCACCTACACAATAAGTAATGAATTTTTTTCAGGAGTTCTTATCAGCATTGCACTTGTCTACTATGTTTCTTTTTATAAACCAACAAATAATTCTAAAATTATATTAGGCATTTTAATAGGTCTTTCCTTTCTCGCTAAAGCAACTGCATTTGTGTTGGTACTATCAATTGCTATAGATCGGTTTATTTTGGCTCGCTATCAAATTATTAAAACAGCAAAGAACTTATTTCTTCCTTTCGGGATATCTTTTTTAATGAGCGGATGGTTTTATCTTCGAAATTGGATTTTATTTGGAGGTCCGTTTATTTCTTCCTATAACTTTCCAAAAATATATCCGCTTATGCAAACTATCGTTCCCCGGAATCTTGCCTTTTTTCTTTCACTAAAAGGCTTTTTAACAATGGATTTATTTCGTTCTCATCATTATTCTTTTTTGTCCGGAACTTTTTTCTCTTGGTTTTATGATGGACATAATATAATTATTCCTGTTCAAGAATTTTCTAAAATTGGGGTGATTCTTGTTTTATTTTCTTTGCCTATCTTCATATTTTTTCTTATTGGATATGCTAAAGAATATTTAGCCAAAAAAAATAAAAATGTAATTTTCCTCCTTTATTCAACTTTATTATTTATTGGATATATTGCCTATAATTTTCGCTTGCCATATTATTCAACGGTCAAGAGCGTTTTTTTGATAAGCGTAATCATCCCTTTTGGATATTTTTTTATAAAAGGAATTATGCCTTATAAAAAATATCTTTTTTACATCTCCTTGTATATCGCTTTCTATACTATAATTTTGATAAGGAATTTTTGGATATTAAAATTTTGGTATATTGGAACTTAATATGCAAACGATCACTGCCGTTATACCAACCAAAAACGAAGAACTAAATATTAAGAGATGTTTAAAAAGTGTTTTATGGTGTAATAAAGTTTTGGTTATCTCAACGGGAACTGATAAGACGGCAAAGATCGCCCAAAGACTTGGAGCGGAGGTGGTGGAGAAGAGTATTTCCAACGTTGATAATTTTGAAGAAGTTCAAAAGAATCTCAATTGGGCAATTAAAACATGTTCGACCGATTGGATTCTCCGAGTCGATGCTGATGAGGTAGTAACACCACAATTACAGAAAGAAATAAAAGATATAATTGGACAAAGTCAGATAAAATTAGATAAAACTAGTAAAAAAAACTCTGATTCTATCCGATTGCATCCGATTGCATCCGATTTCGTTGCTTATGGAATCCCTCGTCAGCAAAATTTTCTCGGGATCTTCTTAAAAGGTGGGGATTGGGCTTATGATAGATTAATAAGATTATTTAGGCCAAAGTTCTGTCATTATGATCCCATTGTCAAAGTCCATGAACAGTTCAAAGTTGATGGTAAAATCGGATATTTAAAAAATTCACTTTTGCATTATTCTCACCCTGATAAAAAAACTTTGCTTAAGAAATTTGATTCTTATACCAACCTTGAAGCTAAACAGCTAAAGGAAACAAAACTCTCAGCTTTTTTAAAACTTATTTTTGTTCCTCCATATATATTTTTAAGGTGGATGATATATCATCATGGATACAGAGATGGATGGGTAGGGCTACAGGCAGGCGCAATGCGTGCTTATTATGACCTGTTGCTTTATTACAAGTTTATTCGAAACTAAAGACTTCGTACATATGAAAAATAAATATTTGATCTATATTTTAATAATATTTATTTTCATCGCTATCCGCTCGCTTCATTTTGTTGAAGCTCTAAATTTCTCCTCTGACCAAGGTAATGGATTTGCCCATATTCTTGAAATGTGGAAAAATAAAGAAATCACCCTCGTGGGTCCTGGAAGTTCTGTTACTGCTGATAATAAGTTGCTATTACAGGGGAGCATTATCTATTATTTTTCCCTTATCTTTGCCATCCTTGGAAAATTTGACCCAATTGTCTCTTCATATATTTTTATGGTTTTTTGTTCATTTGGAATAATACCCTTATATGAAGGAATGAAAAAATTAGCTAACAAAAAAGCAGCTCTCCTGATGGTAATCCTTTATACATTACTACCTATGTTTATAGATTATACTCGTTTCTTTTTTGGGCCAAATTTTTTAATACCGCTTTCCACAATTCTTATATATTTTATGGGACTTTACAAAATAAAACCTAAAATAACTTATTTATTTTTCATATTTGTATATACAGGAATCTTAATGCAGTTTCATTATCAGATTGCAATTGTGTTATTAATCATATTTGCATACTACTCATATATAAAACGTTTCAATATAAAATATATTTTGATTATGATTGGGGGATTTTGTGTCGGTTTTTCCCCGATGATTTTATTTGAACTAAAAAATCAGTTCTATAATCTACATGTCATTAGAGACTATTTGTTTAGCTCAAAATCTCATAGTGGCAGCCCATTACAAATTCTTCCACATCGATATTTAGCGATCAGCATTTTTTTACTTGCACTTATAAGCACCTATTTTCGGAAGTATATTTCGTATGTAATAATAATTATAATTACTGTAGTTTTTCTTATTTTAGACGCTTACATTTACTTCCCAAAACCTTCACACGGTTTTGGTATGTCAGCAAATTGGAACTACTTAATGGAAAAGAAAGCATATCAGATAATCAAATCACAGAATGTTAAAAACTTTAATATCGTCAATCACGTATATGACAACTTATCCATGGTTATTAAATTTCATTTAAAAAAAGATGAGGTTAAATTAAATTATGAAGATTATTATCATAACGATTATCTGTATGTAATTAGTACAAATGAAGATGTCTTTAATGACCCTGCTTATGAGCTGAATACTTTTGTACCAAATGCGTTAATAATGAGTTGGAGACTAAATGATACATATAATTTGTATTTATTTAAACGATTAATCTCAGCTTCATAAATTCATTTATAGTCTTTTTAACATAGTCCATCATCTCATCATTAATTCCCGGATAAACTCCAAGCCAAAAAGCGTTACTCATGATAAGATCAGCATTTTTATGATCACCAACAATTTTAAAACTCTTTTTGCGATTTATATAAGCCGGGTGACGAAGCAAATTACCAGAAAAAATATTTCTCGTCCCAATTTTATTTTTTTCTAAATACTCTGTCAATTCGTTTCTTGAAAATGGCGCTGTTAGTCTAACAATTAATGGAAAACCAAAATAACTAACCTCTTCATTCTTGTCGTTTTTCATCAAGATAAAATATTTTTTGTATTGACTAAAGAAGTCATATAGAATCTTATAATTCTCCTGTCTCTTTTTTATAAAGCCTGGTAGCTTCTTAAGTTGAGCAACGCCAATGGCTGCCTGAAAATCCGTTGACTTTAAATTATATCCAATCTGGGAATATATATATTTATGATCATATCCATATGGCAGTTCCCCAAGTTTCCAACCAAATCTTTTTCGGCAAGTATTATCTTTCCCAGTATCACACCAACAGTCGCGTCCCCAATCACGAAACTGCCTAATTGACTTATTTATGAGAGAATTATTAGTTACAACAGCTCCGCCCTCGCCCATGGTAATTTGATGGGCTGGATAGAAACTAAACGTAGCAATGTCGCCATATGAGCTCACAAACTTTCCTTCATATTTTGAACCTAGTGCATCGCAGCAATCTTCGATCATCCAAAGATTATATTTTTGAGCTAAATTTACAATTTTTTTTAAATTATATGGTTTGCCGAGTGTATGAGCAATCATAATTAATTTGGTTTTTTTTGTGATAGATTTTTCAATTTGCGAAACATCAATATTGAGAGTGTCACGTTCGGCGTCAATAAAAATTGGTTTTAAACCGTATTGAATGCCGGGATTGACCGTGGTAGGAAAGGCGACTGAACAAGTGATAAATTCGTCTCCGGCTTTAAGCTGTCTATCACCAAAAACTGAAGAAGTCAAGGAGGCCAGAGCAACTAGATTTGCAGATGAGCCAGAATTAACTAGGGAAACATAGTTGACACCAAGAAATTTTTTAAACTCTCTCTCAAATTCTTTTGCCCATTTTCCTTCTGTCCACCATCCTTCTTTGGCTGCGGAAATTGCATTATTTATTTCTTCATTATCAAAAATTTTACCAGAAACAGGCACGTAAGTTTCACCGGGAACAAATCTATTCATTATTACAATAATAACATTAAAAATTATATTTAATAAACAAAAATAAAGTTGACAATATTGTATAATAAAATCGAAAAAAATGAAAAGTACTAAAATAAAACTTTCCGACTACGTAATTAAATTTATTGAAAATCTTGGTGTAAAACATATATTTCTAATTTCTGGCGGCGGGAATATTCATCTGGTCGATTCCCTTGGAAAAAGTAAAAAAATTAAATATATCTGTAATCATCACGAGCAAGCTTCAGCTACAGCTGCTGAAGCATACGCAAGAGTTAAAGGATTTGGAGTTTGCTTAGTTACCACTGGACCAGGGGGCACCAATGCAATTACCGGCGTTCTTGGCGCTTATCAAGATTCTATACCTATGCTTATTCTATCAGGACAGGTAAAAAGAGAAATAATCGGAGCGGGAAAAATTACCAGACAATTTGGTGATCAGGAAGTTAATATCGTGGATATTGTAAAACCGCTTACTAAATATGCCGTCACTATAATGAACCCTTTGGAAATCGGGTATCAACTAGAAAAAGCAGTTTTTATTGCCAAAAACGGTAGACCCGGACCAGTGTGGATTGATATTCCGCTTGATATTCAAGGATCTTTTATCGAAACTAAACAGTTAAAAGAATTTGATCTCGCAGAAATAGAATCCGATTATGGTACTGATAAGCAAAAATTAAAAGAGCTTGCAACTCAAACAATTGACAAAATTAAAAACTCAAAAAGACCGGTTCTGTATGTTGGAAATGGGATTAGATTAGCCGGGGCTGAAAAACAATTTTTGTCGCTCATTGATCTTTTAAAAATTCCCGTGTTAACCAGCTATGCCTGTTATGATCTTTTACCTTCTTCTCATCCTTTCTTTTTTGGCAGGGGACATTCTTTTGGACAAAGGGCAGGTAATTTTGTTTTACAAAATAGTGATCTGTTACTTTCGATCGGGGCAAGACTTGATATCCGAACAATTGGTTTCACCTACAAAGCATTTGCCCGAGCCGCTTATAAAATAATGGTTGATGTTGATATGAAAGAAATTAAAAAACCGATCCTCTCAATTGATCTGCTGATAAACTTTGATGCTAAAGATTTTATTGAAGAAATGATTAAACAAATTAAAGAAAATCCGCTTAAACTTAAAATCAGCTATTGGTTAGACTATGGAAGAGAATTAAATAAAAAATATCCGGTGGTTTTGAAAGAATATTGGCGGGAAAAAAATTATGTTAATCCTTACTGTTTTATAGAAACAATAGGGAAGCATCTTCAACCAAATGAGTTAATTGTTGTTTCCAACGGTGTTGGTCCTTTGAACTGTATGTATCAGGCATTTTATGTAAAACCCGGACAAAGAATCATATTAAATAATGGTTGTGCACAAATGGGCTATGGACTGCCGGCAGCCGTCGGAGTGGCTTTTGCTGCAGATAAGAAACAAAGAGTCATCTGTTTTGACGGTGATGGCAGTATCCAGTTAAATATCCATGAACTCCAGGTCATGAAGCATCACAATCTTCCTATCAAATTATTTATTTATACTAACGATGGTTATCTTTCCATAAAAAATACCCAAAATAATTTATTTGCCGGTAAACATGTAGCGGTTGATAAAGAGTCAGGTGTCAGTTGTCCGGATATTGTAAAAATCGGAAATGCTTATGGAATAAAAACCGAACGGATTAATAATCACACGGACATGGAGAAAAAAATAAAAAAAGTCTTGGCTTACCCCGGGCCAATCATCTGTGACATTAACGCTGTCAGGCAACTGACGCTTTCACCAAAACTCATGGCCAAAAAACTACCTAACGGTCAATTTGTTTCTTCTCCCCTTGAAGACATGGGCCCATTTTTACCAAGGGAAGAATTTGAGAAAAATATGTTAATTCCGTTGTGGAAAGAATAAAAAATGAATAAAAAAACAGTTTTTATCACCGGAGCCGCTCGAGGAATTGGTCAAGCCATACACAAAAAACTCAAAACAGAAAATTACAAAATAATTGCCCCCGCACGTAAAGAGCTTGACTTAAGTAATAATACTTCGATTAATGGATACTTCAAAACACATAAAAATTTAAAGATAGATATCTTGATTAATAACGCCGGAATAAATTTGCCAACTTGGATAGACAAATTAACTGATGACAATGTTAATCAACATACTCAAATCAATCTTATTAGCCCCATAAAACTTATTAGCGCCTTTGTTCCTAATATGAAAAAGAATAAATGGGGACGCATAATAAATATTTCTTCAATTTTTGGTATTGTTGCCCGTGGCAAACAAATAATGTATACGGCAACAAAACATGGTATAAACGGAGTGACAAAAGCTTTGGCTCTTGAACTTGGGCAATATAACATTTTAGTTAATTCTGTCTGTCCCGGTTTCACTAATACTGATTTAATTAAACGAAATACACCGGAAAAAAATAATATACTTATAAAAGATATACCTCTCGGTCGATTTGCCGAACCAAAAGAAATTGCCGAATTAGTTTTATTTTTGATTTCTGATAAAAATACTTATATTAACGGACAGTGCTTAACAATAGACGGCGGCTTTACCTGTCGATAAATATGGATAAGTTAATTATCAAATCGCGTATCCGTGATTTCTCAGTTGAGTTTGTTGATGACTTTTCTTTTATTGACGAACTTTTAGGTATTAAAGACTATGTTGTCATCATCGGACAAATCGTTTATAAATACTACAAAAATATAATTTTTAATCAATTTCCCAAGGATCGTCTCATCATTCTTAAATTAAATGAACAAAGAAAAACTCTTGCTACCGTAACGGAGATATATAAAAAACTGCTTTTTTTAACCGCCAAAAAAAATCTTACTTTGATTTCATTTGGAGGAGGTATTAATCAAGACGTTACTGGTTTTGTTGCCTCAACTCTTTATCGAGGTATTAATTGGGTATATGTCCCAACAACAATTTTAGCAATGGCTGATAGCGCCATTGGGCTAAAGACATCTCTTAACCATGAGTCTTATAAGAATGTTTTAGGAACCTTTTATCCTCCCACTAAAATTTATATATGTGTCGATTTTTTAAAAACATTATCAAAAGCAGATTGCATGAGTGGAATAGGGGAGATCATAAAATTTATGTTAATGAAAAAAAATCCATTGAAACAGCTTGATGATTCAATAAAGAAAATTGAAAAACTTAAACTTAATAATGATAAAAAATTTATCACCAACATTATCAAAGAAAGTATTCAAATTAAAAAGTCATATATGGAGGGAGATGAATTTGATTTGGGAAAACGTAACTTATTAAACTACGGCCATGAATTAGGTCATGCTCTGGAGGCAACTTCAAATTTTAAAATACCTCATGGAATTGGTGTTATTATAGGAATAATTTTTGCTAATCTTGTATCTCTTCAAAGGGGTTGGATTGATGAAAACATAAATGAAAAGATCAATAAACTTCTGCTTCTGCCAAATATAACAACCGTCAAACTCAAAAATGAATACTTCGATTATGATATTATTTTAGAAAAAATAAAAAAAGATAAAAAAAGAATTTCAGATAAATTACCCTTAGTGCTTCCGAAAAGAAATTTAAACCTTGTTAAAATAACCGACCTTGATTTTGTTGAATTCAAAAAAGCACTTCAAAAACTAATTAGGATTATTATATAGGGCTTTCTTATTGACAAATCATATCGAATATGTAAAAATGTGTGAATTATTTTAACCTATGAACAATCTTGAAAGCAAAATGGTTGGGCTTCTTTTAGATATGAAGAAGAATTATGGTGTAGTTGATTTGAAAGCCGAATTTGAAGCAGAAGGATCACGAATGAACGAACTAATGAGATTAAAAGAAATCGCAAGTAATGCTGGTTTATCCATAGCTATGAAAATCGGCGGAGCTGAGGCAATTACCGATATTTTTGAAGCTCAAAAAATAGGAGTCAGTGCAATTGTTGCACCGATGATTGAAAGCTCTTATGCATTAAAAAAATATCTAATGGCTCTCGAAAAATATGTTCCTAAAGATACGGGAAAAGATATTCGTTTTGTGGCTATGATAGAGACAATTCAAGGCTACAAAAATGTTGATGAAATATTGACAGAAGATAAAACTGACTTATTAAAAATGATTAGTGTTGGTAGAGTTGATTTATCTGGTTCCTTAGGTTTACAAAGAAATGAAATAAATAATGATAAGGTCTACCAAATTACTGAAGAGATATTTACAAAAGCAAAAAAGAAAGGGTTAAACACAGTCATGGGAGGAGGAATCGCCAAAGAAGCTATTCCTTTCATCAAAAAACTGGTTACTAAAAAACTTCTCGATCGCTACGAAACTAGAAAAATTGTCTTTGCCACCGATTCTCAAACTACTCCAACCAAAATGGAAGAGGGAATAATCAAAGCCAATTTATTTGAACTTTTCTGGCTGCAAAATAAAAAGAGATATTACACTGATATAGCATTCGAAGATGATACCCGAATTGAAATGTTAATGTTCCGCATTTATAAAATAGATAAATAATGACGAACAAAAAAATTCTCTCAGTTGTTGTTCCTACCTTTAATGAAGAAGATAATATTGAATATGCTTACAGAGAAATTACTAAAGTATTAAAAACCATTCCTAAATATGACTATGAAATTATTTTTGTCGATAATTATAGTACTGATAAATCTAGGGATATCATAAAATCGCTTGTAAAAAAAGACAAAAAAATCACAGCAATTTTTATGTCAAGAAATTTTACTTCTGAATATTCTTCACACGCGGCGATGAAGCAGGCAATCGGAGATATGTTAACTATCGTTGACTGCGATCTCCAAGATCATCCAAAAATAATTCCAAAATTTATTAAAAAATGGGAAGA
>CAYHXI010000040.1:0-12140 GCA_964360565.1 uncultured Methanosarcinales archaeon
ATAGATAGTTGCGAATGCTGGAGTAATAACAAGGTAATCTTCCCCAAAACCGGCGATTTCTCCATTGACTGCGTCTGCAGTTTTCTTTAATTTGTTTACTGCTCTTTTTAGTTCAACTAAGTCTCGGTCTTTCAATGGCCTTATATTAACTAAAGCGATTGTTCTTCCTTCTCTAAGAACGTCAAGAACACCTTTAATGTCTTCGAAATCTTCGACAATAAAAGGTCGCACTACTGCTTTTGACTTTGCTTCAGCAGCATCATTATCAAGTTCTAAATATCCTTCTTCGTGCTCAAGCTCTTCATAGCTCGGGCTTGTTAATCTTTTTTTCAGGTTTGCTAGGAATTTTCTCATCCACATCTACCTCCCTCTTATGATAAATAATATTGAATATAACAACTTTTGAGCCTGGCAAATATATAAATGTTTTGTTTTAATGCACATGTTCGGCCCTCGACGAGGTACTCGTCGGTAAATTACCATTATTTACATCGCCCTAAATAGAAATATTTATATATGTATTCATATTGTACTTAAAATGTGGTAATACTATATATATTGAGGAGTTTAGAGCCAACTAGATGGAAAAAGAATTTATTAAAGGGTGGTCGTTAGTGAAGTCTTCTGAATACAGATTAAAAATATTGAAATCTTTACAAGAGAATGTTAAAACGCCTTCTGAAATAGCTAAAGAAACAAGCATTAGACTAAATCACATTAGCACTTTTCTTTCAGAGATGAGCAATCATAAGCTTGTTGAATGCTTGAATAAAGATGATAAAAAAGGAAGACTGTATAAAATAACTGAGATGGGAAAAAATGTTCTTAAACGAGTTATCTAAACCGGAATACAAGAGGATTTTCGACTCTTCTTGGGACTTTAAAGGAGAAAACACTAAGTGCAGCAATCATGGTCTGCACACGTATCCTGCTATGATGATACCTCAAATAGCCAGAAGACTAATTAAAGAATATGGAGATGCTGCAGAAGTTTTACTGGATCCTTTTATGGGTAGCGGCACTTCTCTTTTGGAATCGAAATTAAATAAAGATTTTTTAAAAGCATACGGAATAGATATTAATCCTCTTGCAAAATTAATAGCGAAAGTCAAAACGACCCCCATAAATTCAAGTATTTTAGAAAAAGAAGCAAAGTTTTTACTCAATAATATAAAAAATGATAAAATTGAAATAGAATTCAAACAAAAGAAGATAGATTTTCCTAAATTATTTAATATTGATTTTTGGTTTAAACCGCAAGTAATTCAAGATCTCACAATAATTAAAAAAAATATTGATTTGATTAAAAATGAAGATGTAAAAGATTTTATGAAGGTTGTTTTCTCCGAAATTGTAAGAACTTCTTCGAATACACGAAATAATGAATTTAAGCTTTACAGAATAAATGAAGAAAAGTTAAAAAAATATTCTCCCAATACCATTGATTTTTTTGAACGCAAAGTTAAAAAAAATATAGAATCTATGGATAATTTCACTAAAGAAGCAACAAAAACTGAAATTTTAATATTAGATGAGGATTCTAGAAACAGAACTTCAATACCTTCCAATTCAGTTGATTTTGTATTAACCTCTCCTCCTTATGGAGATAGTAGAACAACAGTTGCATATGGACAATTTTCACGCCTTGCCTTGCAATGGCTAGATTTTGATTATGATTTAGTTAAAGAAATTGATAAAACTTCTTTAGGAGGCAGACCAGTTAAAGATTTTAATTACAACTTAGATTCTGCTACATTAAATAGAGTTTTGGAAGATATAAAAGTTCAAGATACTAAAAGAGCAAGAGATGTTTTAACATTTTATTTGGATTTTTTTGATTGTGTTAAAGAAATAGACAGAATTGTCAAGGAAGGAGGTAAATTATGTTTTGTTGTAGGCAATAGAACAGTTAAAGGTATTAACATACCCACAGACATGATAATTTTTGAATTATTTGAGTCTTTAGGAAGGTATAAGCACATAAAAACAATCATAAGAAATATTCCTTCTAAACGCATGCCTAAAAAGAATAGTCCAACAAATATCAAAGGAGAATTAGCTACAACTATGAATGAAGAATATATTGTTGTACTGGAAAAAGTTAAACCCTCATTCTAAAACTTCTCTTCTTTTGTACAATTCCACCAGATAATGTTCATTTAACCTAAATCCAGTGCCATGATTTCTGGCAACACCATTAGATTTTAAGTGCATCCTAAATTCTACAACAAATTTTCCTTCCTTTAGCAATTTAATGAAGTTTTTCTGGCTCAGTTCGGAAAGATAAACCGCTTTCTTATAATGAAAATATTCTTTACCTCTTTCTTTTTTGGATTCAGCAATAACTACTAAAAGATTCTTAGATAGTTTCTTTTTCAATTTAGAAAAAACGTCATCAAGATGATAATGCCAAATATCTCCATCTTTATTGTGTAAAATATTAATTTTTTCCTCTTTTTCATCTATATCTATTTTAAAGCCTTGAGGATTAAAATCTTTAGTTGTTAAGGTGATTTTCAGTCCTTTACGTCCTTCTGCATCAATATATCCATACTTCATTATCAAGTCTGCATCTTTGAAATTTCCTTTTTCAGGCTCTTTTGTAAATAATGTAATATTAGAAGTTGCATGCTCTCTTTGAGATTTAAGTTCAACTTTGGCACCATCATAAGTCAAATCAAAATCTTCAAGATTATTTTCTTTGATGCCTAATTCAGTTTCTATAGTAAAACCTATGCCAGTATCTCCACTTCTTAAAGATTTAATGAATCCTTTTTTAAAAATTTTTGGCAATTCTTTCTTAATATCTACTTCTGGAGATAACTGCTCATTCACAACCATGAGTTCTACCGCAGTTAGAAATTATATATACTTATATCACACTTTGAACACAGTATAAATACATTAATATAAAACTTTAAATACCTGAACTTTTCTTGACTTACACTGAGGGGGTCGTATGGAAGAGAATTATTCAAAAGCGGACACGAGTACTGAAAAACAAGTGTTTCTTTCAGAGTCAGAAGAGCTTTCTAAAGATGAACCTCCTGCAGATTTCGACATAAGTATAGAGGAGCTCACTGCGAAATTAGCTGAGAAGAAAAAAGTTGAATTGAAAAAAAGAGAAGAAGAAAAAATAGTTCTAGAGGTTAGAGAGGAATTTGAAAAAACATCAGAAGAATCAAAACCATTTCAAATACAAATAAATGAAGAAGAGGAAAAACCAAAATCATTCTCGATAAAAATTGAGGAAGAGAAACATGAAACAGAAGAACATAAACCGATTGTGGAAAAAGCATACGTACAAGAGCCTCAAAAATTCACACATAAACAAACATTCAATCCTAGAAAAAACTTTTTGCAAAGACACAAATGGATAATCGCATTCACAATATTGCTCATCTTTAGCTATTTTTGGTTTCATCCTGCAGAGAATAATTTGATTAGTTCTTATACTATGGCTGATTCTATTGACGAACAGCCAATCAAAGAAACAGTTAAAGAAATTCCTCAAACTCCTGCAGTAGAAAAAATAGATTTAAGACAAGAAAAATTAAGAAATTTAATAGTGGAAGGAGTAACTTCTTAGTAGTTACAATAGGAAAGTTTATATACTTCATTCTTCAATATTCTCCTAATGACTCGTCTTGAAGAAATAGTTGGAAAAGCTTGGCAAAAGACTAAAGATAATATAAAAACTAGAAGATATTTTCATCCACCTAATTATATCAGTGACTTGATAGCAGGAAATGTTTCACGTGTGCCACTCTACATGGCTTTTGATAATGCAGTGGTTGGAGTTCCAGATGAGAAAGTAATTGGTTCTGCAGTGTTTGGACTTGGCGCAAGCTTATGCGGATGGTCTTTAGTCTACGCTTTAGGAAATTCTATGTTAGCAACCGCTCTCGGAGAAACATATCAAAAACACTCAAAGAAAATAGATGCAGTATATTCTGCAAGCATGACTTTTGGATTCGGAATGACAGTTAATCTCGCAGGAGGATATAATTTAGAACAAGCACTTGCTGCATCAGTTGCAAGAGGAATCATGGCCATTCCTTTAGGTCCGTTTACTCGTTACTACACAGATGCATTTAGACAAATGAGGGGAGAAAAACATATCGCAAAAGAAACTAAATTCAAAGACAAAGAATGGACATACAGTCTTCCTAGAGCGGCTGCAATGACTTTACTGCCTATAGCATTTGCATGTGGAGTACTTACTGCAACTCCTAAAAATAATAAACCTTTGTATCAATATTTGTTTCCACCGACGCAAAGTGCAAGTGAGAAAGTGGATTAATCTTTTTCACCTTACAAACTCCACGTTTTCTAAATCTTTAAACTGTGAATCACCAGTTAAAAACTTTGCACCTCTTAATTTTGCCATGATGTAACCTAAACAGTCGATATAAGAAAATTTTCGGTTTTTGAAAGCAAGTCTAAAACCATTTGCCTTTTTTATTAACTCATCATCTATGTCTATTGCAAATTCTGAAAAACAAGAATAATAATGATCTGCAATTTCTTTGCCAAATTTAGACAGCAAAATGTAGTGCAACTCCATTAAGTTCATCTTAGTTGTCATTATCACTACGTCTTTTTTATAATTTGAGTAGCTCAGTCTTCCGTCTATTGCACCATACAATGCATAAGTATCCCAAAAATAAGTTCTCAGTAATTCCATATTTTTCTACCTCTATCTTTTAATTTCTGAGGAGATTCTCCTAGTTTTAAAGAGCCAAATATCGAAGTTAAATCCGCTACTTTAACTATTTGAACAACAATCTTCTGATTATTCTTCAGATGCTCTTTTTCCACAACTTGTTTTGGCAGTATTATTCCCATCGAATTTCCCCATTTCTTTACAATTACTTCAGTCATCATATTAATTATACCTCAGTATAACTAAAGTATAACTAATATAAAAACCTTTCTACACATCCATCTTCATCACCTCATCCCTCGCCTGCAGAGCTTTTCTGAAAAGGTCTTCATCTCTGGAATTTCTTTCAGAATTAACACTGTCAGTATATGTGTTCTGCTTCGCTAAATCTCTGTATGCTTTCTCTACTTCCTGTAATAAAGGATAGCTTTGCTCGAAATTTTTGTCGAAAGTTTCTTTAGTTTCTTTTAATTCTTCGCCGAGTTTTACGTATTCTACTATGTCGAATAAGTTTCCGCTTTTTTTGTACTGGTCTATTCTGGAAGTTATGTGCTCCCGCATTTGTTCAAGTACAGTGACGTTTTCACTTAGCACATCTTTGTATGCTCTTGCTTTTGCATAGCATGCTTTAATGTATAGTAGTCTGTTGCTTGTTGCAATTGTTTTTGAGGCATAGTCTGTTTTTTTCTTTTCTAAAAGACGTATGCTTCTATCAAATTCAATTAATTGTTTTTGCAGAGATTTAGCCTGTACTAAATCTCTTTTTTGCAAAGCTTCTTCGAGCTGTCTTTTAGTTTCTTCCAAAAATTTAGAGCCTTGCTGAAGTTTTTGATGAGTTTTTTCTGCATAATCAGAGTATTCTACGCAATCAACTCTCATCTGCGTCATTTGATTGAGATAATTTTCGTAAGACGACTCAGCATATTTAAGTTTTGTATTTGTGTCTCTGCATTTTTCTTTAACATAATTTAGTTTAGCGTCTATGCCTGTATTGACTATTCTTGAGTTTGTTTGCTCTCGAAACTGCTTTCGTTTGTCTTTTGACCAAAAACCCCATAAAGCGTCTTGAATCTTTTCTTCATTAGAGTATTTGTTTTCTACTCTGCCGTCTTTATCAACGAACAATCTGATTATATCATCGTATTCTTTCTTTGCTAACGCTTCTAAATTTTCTTTCAGAGTTTCTATGCTTCCATTGAAGTTGTTGAAGCTTCCTTTGTCATTGAAACTCCCGAATAAATCTTGCACCTCTTTATTGAATGTTTCTGCATTTGTTAGTTGTGTTTCCATTTTCATCGCTCCGAAATCCTGCATAGTATGCAAAACTTCAATCTACATTATTTTAGCACCCTTATAATGCGTTTCTGTAGAATTCCCGCAAGATTTGCGGAGAAACCGAAAGATTTGCGGACTTGGCCGGAAAAACAAAGAAAAACTATATAAATAAGGAAAAAAGTTTGCGGAAAAGGGCGGAAAAAAGAATAATCAATCATCAAATTTCTTTCTTAATTCTTTCAAGAAGTAAATCGAACTTAGTGTAACCGAATTCTGCATTTAAATGCCCACCTTTTGAAATTATTATTTCTTTTGTTTCTAAAATCTTGGCCAGCTCTTGCCCTTTTTCTTGAGAAACATAAGGATCATTATCTGAATTTATAACAAAGAATTTTCTGCAATTACTCTTTATCTTCTTCCAATTAAATTTTTTATCTGTGAATGTTTTAATCAACTCATCATAGTGTTTATTGCCTAATAGACCTATAAATCCTGCTACAAGAAAGCAAGCTTTAATTGGTTTTGGCAAAGATAATTTTTCTAGAACGTTAAGAATAAATGCAGGTCCCAGACTATGACCTATGAAAACTGTATCTTCATCAATCAAATGGAAGTAATAATCAAACTCTTTAAGCCAGTTATCAAGGTTTTGACCTTTTGGCGTTGAAAATTTTGGAACAAAAACAACATGCCCTAATCTTTCCAATTCTTGCTTTAACCAAGGAAACCAATTACCTTCAGGACTTCCCTCAGTTCCATGAATAATAAAAAACGTAGTCATAATAAGCTAACTCAAATCAGAATTTATAATTCTTTTGTCTGTTCTAATTATGCAAGAGGCTCTTGCACTATTCAGAAAACTTAAAATCATGAATTCTTCCATGTTTAATGTCCTCAATAGACCTTAACATAGATTTAAGAAATTCGTTCTGTTCTTCTAGTGATTTTTTAGTTATTCTAATTTTTTTAGTCATTTTAGTTTTATATCTTCAGCTTTATTTTTCTTACATTTATTAATTCTACGCATAGTTTATTAATTAATTTTTGTTGTTCATGCATCAATTTTCGAATCTCTTTGCTCATTTTACACCTACAAAGTGTTTGTCATTTAAATTTTTTTCGTTTTCCACCAATTCTTTGAATGCGACAAAATTATTTTTTATTTTATCAATAAACGCTTGCTGATTCTTCTTGTCAGATACGCTAACAAACAACACTATTATTTTTTCGCCATAAATCAAATAATACGCTCTGAATTTATCATTCTTTAATTCTCTAAACCAAGGACAGCTAAGTGTCTTACCCAGTCCATAAGGATTCTCTCTGACTTTTGAAAATTGTTTCTCAAAACGCTTCTTAATTTCGGAAGATAGCTTTTCGAACTCATATTCAAATTCTTCCGTTTCTTTTATCTTCCAAGACATCTTTCTGAAAACCTTTTGTCAATTAATATGTCTTATTCAAGAATTCCCGCAAGATTTGCGAAGAAACCGAAAGGTTTTCGGCTACTGCCGGAAAATTATATTAAAAAAAGACAAATTTGAATGTTTTTTTCGGTGACGGGCGGAAAAAAGGAAAAAACTCACCTCATTATCAGCACGATCCCCATCAGCATGACAATAAACAACAGTGTTTTCTTAATTATGGTTTTAGCATCTGTTTTTTCCTTGAATGCTTGAGGAATAAATCGTTTGAACAATACTGCGAAAATCAATACAAAAAAAGGTTGAACTGAAGATATGCTTATGACAACAGTTACTGGAACTAAAGAGATAGCAAATGTTGATGCTGCACTTCCGCCGAAAGTTAACAATTCTTCAAAAACAAATACATGAGATTTGCTCTTAAACGAATGCCACTGCGAATGTATTTTCTCTCTATTCTTTCGAATCAAAAGAATCGGCAGAGTCACAATAAATGAAGCAACCAAAGACCAAGTAAATCCAGTGCTCCAATCAACATTGTTAAACACGTATTTATAGAGCACACTTTCGAAAGCAAGTATGAATGACACTAAAGTCATGTAAAAGAAAGATTTGTTAATTGTGAACTTTTTGTTGTGATTGTTTAGAGTTAAAACTGAGCCGCTTAATATCACTACAAAAAAACCGATATATTGAGTGAAACTCAAAATTTCACCAACAATAAAAAATGCGAGAATAGGAACAAGTAATTTTTCTAAAGAAAACAAACTCACAACAACGCTAGTGTCGTCATTCTGCAAAGCTTTGTAATATGGATAAAGATAAAGAACGTTTATCAAACCGAGCAATAAATAAAAAGGAATTAAATCAAGAGACGGCAAACTAGGAACTGAAATTAAAAATATAAACGGTAGAAAAATCAAGTTAATTAACGAGCTGTAAAAAACTAGAATGAAAGGGTCTTTGAATAATTTATTGACAAGATAATTATCGAAAATATTAGACAAACCGTGAAACAACGGTCCCAAAAAAGCGATGATAAGCCAGAGCATAGCGAGAAGAAGATTTGAGAGTATTTAATTATTTGGAAATGGTTGAACTTATTCAACCCCCTCCACAACAAACTCCACATTATTCTTGTACTTTTTGAAGTCGCCTTTGAGTTTGACTTTTTTTCCGAGAGGAATATCTAGTTCTTTAAATGCAACTGCAGTGATTGTATCAGAAGGTCTTATTTCCATGAATGTTACATCTGAGCTTGTGCTGATTTGTTCGACAACTCCCTCGAGTTCTACGCTGCCTTTGTTTGTTTTCAAATCAAAATTTTCTGTGATGACAAACAGAACTATAATTCCAACAATAGTTCCGATAAGAGATATTTTGATTAGGGTTTTCTCTCGCATTTTAATCAACTACTTTTAATTTCATTGGAATTGAAAGATTCATGCTTTTTTGTTTGCTAAATATTCTTTTGAAATTGAATATTGCGAAGCCTTTGATTTTTCCTGTTTTTGTATCTACCTTTCGGAATAAGTCTTTGCCTAAGGGTTCAAAGTAAGATACTGTGGGTTTGCCCATCGTTAGTTCAAAAAAGTCTCCTTCTTCATCGTAATGTATGTTCAGATTATCCTTCATTAGTTTATGACAAAATCACCCCTTAATATGTCTTTCGCACATTTTTCCGCAAGATTTGCGGTCGGTTTTAGAAACCATTATAAACATCTTAAATTTTAAAAACAGAAATGGATTTAATTCAAAAAAGGGTGCAGAGTCCTTCATCTATAAAAACTTATAAGCAGTGTCCGAGAAAATACTACTATCAATACATCGAAAAATTAGAAATGCTTCCAAATATTCATCTAGTGAGAGGAAAAGTAACGCACGAAGTTCTAGAGCATTTCTTCGAATCGAATTTCGCAGAACTAAATAATTCTAACATGGATTTTTTATTCAAAGACAGAGTACAGAATCTTTTAGTTACATCTTGGAAAAGTGCAAAAACAGATTTTGATGCTTTGACTTTAAGCAACGCTCAGAAAGTATTCTACTTTGAAGAAACTATGAAAATGCTTTTATCCTGGACGGAAGAGTTTGCAAAAAAAGTCAAGCACTATGGAGCCGATTTGCAAACTGCATTTAAAGAATTAACACCGATTAGAGAAACACAATACTCTTCTGAACGATTGGCTGTGCGAGGGATAATCGACACGATAGAAAATTACAAAGGAGAAATACGTTTGATGGACTACAAAACAAGCAGTTCATTCGATATTGAAGACCACAGACTTCAGCTGGCGATTTATTCCCTGCTCTATTCTGAAAAGCACGGCAGACTCCCAGACAAAGTTGGAATCTACTATTTAAAAAGTGGAGAAAGATTCATAGAGCCTGACGAAACTTTACTTAAACTCGCAGAAGAAGAGATAAAATTCATCCACGAAAAAACGCAAACCCGCGATAGAAATGATTATCCAAAAAATATAACTCCGCTGTGCAAATGGAGCACAGGAAAATGCGATTTCCATAGTACTTGTTTTAGCGGGGACTAACTTAGTTGGTAGTTTGTAAAAATCAAAGAATATTTTTCAGAACTTCTTTATTTTCACACTTTATCGAGTGCAAAGCAGCATAAGAACATGAAGGCTCTTGTATAGTTATCCAATTGAGTCCATCAAAGTAAGTTAACGCTTCATTAATAAATTTAACATCTTGACTAGAAATGCCTCTCCCGCCCATAAATGCAGAGCCAAACATCTTTTTGCAATAACTATCAACAGTTAAAGAATTGTATTGTGAGTATTTATCAAAACAAGCACCATCTTTTTTAACAGGATATAATAAATAAATTCCATTCTTTGTAGGTCCAGTGATTTCAACGCGTCCGTAAGACAACTCAGAATAATCTTTTAAATTTTGTTTTATAGTATCTTCGTATGCCTCGCTAATTTTAATTTGTGTTTTATAATAATTTGAAGAATAACTTTGAAAAATAAACAAAACAATAGAAATTAAAAGGAAAATAATAAATAAAGTGAAATAAACATGATTCCATTTGAATTGTTTCATTTGAATGAATTAAGAGTAAGCTCTGCTTTTAAATATTTCTAATATTTATTTTCTCGCCACAATAAAATCACCATCTCTATACGCTGGAGAAGAAGCACACAATACACTAAGTTCTTTAGTAGTGCTTAAATTTTCTAAAGAGTGAATTTGATTTGCATAAATATGAATCAAAGAATCTTTTTTCACATCAAAAGATTGCTCCCCTACTTTGACTTTTCCTACGCCGTCAAGAATATAATATATTTCTTCACTGAACAAATGATGATGAGGAATCGCTTTTCTTCTCACTGGCAGAAAACCAACAGCTAATGCAACATCTAAACTTTCTTTTTGGGATTCAGTCATAAGTTCATATATCTTCGCACCATCTAAAGCAGTTAAAGGTTTTTTATCCCACTCAAATTTGTTATATTTCCCAGTTTTTCTTGAAGAATCATTTAAAACTTGAACATCAGTTGGATTAAAAGGAGGAATTGCAAATACTAAATGCTCTAAATCAGAATTGCCTGTATTTTCTAATTTATGTGGAGTGTTTGAAGGAAGAACAATGAACGCTCCTTTTTCAACATATGTGGCTTCTTCTCCACGATATACAGTTCCTTCTCCGCTTAGAATGTAATAAATCTCACTCATCTTTGAATGTTGGTGCCACAAAGAAACATTCCATTTATTCATCAAAACATGAGCTAAGCTGAATTTCGGCAAAGAAATAATTTCTCTTAAAACTTGGTCACACACATTAGGAACTGGAACTAAATCGTAAACGTTGATTGGGTTTGACTGTGTCATGAAATACTAAAAATATTGATAAATTATAAATGTTTCTGAGCTGTAAATTTCCGGCCAAAGCGGAAGAATGATTTAGAAAGTGCTAGTTTTCTAAATTTTTTCCGACTCAGACCGAAAGGTTTGCGAAAAAACCGCAAGATTTTCGGAAATTCTTGAATAAGACATATTAAGACAACAAAAAGTAATTATTTTATAAAATGCTAAAAACAATCTTAAATTATCTGAAAACGAAAGTTTTAAATATTATAATAGATTCATCTAAAAATTATAACGATTTATTGGCAACAAATCTGCTGTTTACAGAACTTGCCAAGAGATTGAACAGACGCAAATGCGAGATATATTTCAGCGACCACGCAGCAAGAGATAAAAATTTAGATAGAGAAGATTCAGAAAACGCAATTAAAACAGTTCAGTTTGGAAAAATCGACGAATACAAATCAAATGAAGCTAAAGAACGTATTTGCTTCAAAAATTATTTCAACAAGAAAAACAAAACATATTTTGTAGTGGTAGAATATTATTCAGATTCAATAAAAATAATAACAGTAATTAAAGAAAAAGGAAAGTACTAACATGAACAAATGCAAATGTGGCGGAAATATAGAACTCACTATTGATTTAATTGATGGCTTCGTAGTTGATTGTATGAAATGCAATAAGTGCGAAGAAAGACTTTTCACGCTTAACCAAACAAAAGAACTAATAAGACTACGAGAATTAAATAAAAGCATCCAAAACGAAAGAAAAATAATAAAAGTCGGCTCTTCGATTGCAGCTCTGCTTCCTAAAAAAGTCGAATTATTCGGAATCAAAGAAGGACTTGTGGATACTGTACGAGTGTTGAGCAAAAATTCACTCGAGATAAAGTTTAAGAAAGATTTTTCATTTAAATAATTGGAAAGATTTATATTCTTCCT
>CAYHXI010000041.1:0-11865 GCA_964360565.1 uncultured Methanosarcinales archaeon
CATTATCTTCTGTTGATTTTGCTTGTGCTTTCTTCGCGTCTGCTTGATTTTTTTCTTTCGCTTCTATTTCTTGTGATATTTTGTATAAATTCTCTGATAATGCACGTGTTTCTTTAACAAATTTATCTGTTGCTTCAAGATTTGTTTTGTATCCTTCCAAAACAGAAGTTAGTTTTTCTAGCTCTTTTAAAAAGTTTGCAAGTCTAGTTCTCGCTTCAGTTAATAATCCACTAAGTTCTTTTGCATGAGTAAGAATTATCCCTCCTGAAAATTTTATTGCTTCATCTATTTTTTCGAATAAATTTGAATGACCTTGATGAGTTATTACTTCAGTTAATATTGCTTGAATGCTGTTTAAATCTCCAATCAATAAGTTCTTCATTTTTTTAACAAGATCTTCTCCTAAATTTAAAGGAAGAACTCTATTTAGTAATTCATACTCAGCATTTAATTTAGTAAATAAAACAGCTAAAGAATCATTTTTTGTTCTTAATTCGGAGATTTTACTGAAAACTTCTGCAACTTTTAAGAGCTGTGTTTTGTCGTGTTCTTTAAAGAATTTTTCATCACTTTCAGTTCTGTGCATTAAAATATTAGGAGATGCTTTTAGCCCGCTCAAAAGATTATCTAATGAAGAAATTTTATCTTTTATTTCTATTTTGCTTTGAATTAATTTATTGAATTCCTTTTCTATATTTGGATTTGTTGAGTTTAAGACGTTAAGTATCTCTCCAACTTGATTGTTCCAATTCTGAACATCTGAAGATGGTTTTCCTCCTCTAACATTCTGCTTTTGAAAATATTCTTTGATAGACTTTAAATTATTCACTAAGTTTACTAAGAAAGAAGGTAATTGTTTTACTAGGTTCTGTTGAATCGCAAGTAGTTTATCAAGTTCTTTTGCATCTTTATATGCTTGATCTATTTCAACCTCTAAATCATTAACTTGCTTTTCATATTTTTTTAAGTCGATAGGCAGTCTTTCTTCTTTGCTTTTTAATCTATAAGGTATCCATTTCTTTGCTTTCTCCCAAAATCCTGGGCCTGGAGTTCCTCCTCCAGAACCTGATGGACCTCCGCCGGAAGGACTTGAACCATCATCTTTCCCTTCCCAAGCTCTTCCCAATAATAAAATAAATACAGTGATTAAAACAACCAACAATAGAATTCTAGACAGAAAAACAAACAGCGCATTAAAGATGGGAAATACATCGCTGAATATATCTCCCACTCCAAATAAAGCTTGGCATAATCCTGAAGTGAGGAAGAAAGAAATTATTCCGCTGATGAATTTGTGTTTTGCTCCCCATGCTGTTGAAGCAATTAATTGATAAACAAAAATTCCTAGAATTGCAAACATTATCAGAATAAGATATGCCGACGCAGCCATTAAATTCGTGTTCTGAACTTGCATCCAGTAGACGGTGCTTCCTGCAAATATGAGTGAGAGTATTCCTGCAAGTTTGTGGGAATCCTCTTTTTTTGAAGCAAATATAGGAAGTTTTTCCATCACTGGCTTGAATATTGCGGAAAGAACAAGCGCGAATATTAACAAATCAAAAGCCCATGGTGCTATGTCATAGATTTCTCTAAGTCCATAACCTAGATTGAAAGGGGATAATATGTCTTCGTAGCTCACCATTTTAATTTTACGAGTTCAAGCACTTTGCGCTTTCACTCAGTAAAATTAAGTTATGCATAATTACAATATAAACCTTTTGAAAAGTTCAAGCTTAATTTTTGTTGAGTGAGCCTGAGAACTCACAAAAAGTATAGAAAGATTTATATATCAATACTACTAATAAGTAATTATTTATGGAGGTTTTATGACAGATACACAAAATACTCAACCACAAACAAATCAACCTGCAGTAGCTCCAGTAGTTGCAGCACCTGTACAAACACAGACTTCTCAACCAGTTCAAGAAGACAAATCTTTACAAGAGGCAGTTGACAAAGTTATTTCTAATTATAATGGTTTCAAAGATTTCATGGGCTGTCTTTCAACTCGTGCTCTTTGCGGAATTGCATTAGCTTCTTTTTTAACTCTTTATTTAGCTCCAGATTGCAGAGGACTTCGAGCTCCTAGAGAAGTTTACAGCAATGGAAGCAGACAACCTTCTGGAATTGCAGTAAACAAAAACGGAGTACAATCAATAATGTACTGCGAAACTCCTGAGCTGTTGAACGAGCTCAAAATTGTTTCTCAAAGAGAAGGAATTAGTTTGGATAAACTATTGTTAAAAGTCGATACTGAAAGACCTTATGGAAAAGTGAGTGAGAAGGAAGTTGGAAGATATTTGGGTAAGTGAAAGATCTGGAAAAATTTGAAATGGAAGACTCAAACAGAATTGGAGGATGTCCCAGAGAATTGGATTTAACTATTTACAAAACCTGTGACAAAAATTTTAAGTTCTTTTATTTTATTGCTACAAATTATGAAGCTGCACTAGAACATGTAAGAAAAATGATGCGCGATGGTTTTCCTTGTCTTGCTGACGACCCTGAAAAAGTTGGAGAATATACAAAACGTATTGGAAACATTCATTTTGACAATCCTCGAGAGGATCTTCCTTGTTCTATAGAAATGGAACAAGGTAAAACTGCATTAGATTTGGGATATCTGAAAACAGAATTGGGCCTAGAAGGAGAGATTAGGAGAATATATTATCAAATATAATTTAATCATTTGACGATTCCACTCAATTCTTTCTTTGCACTATAAAACATTTCTCAACTATAACCTCCATTATAATAATACCTATTATACTAACTAATAAGCAAAGCTTTATATACTATAACCTTCATTATAATAACTATGATTATACCTAGAACTGAACTAGAAGAAATAGAGCGTTTAAAATCATGGATATTTATTTTTGGCAGAAGAAAGACTGGAAAAACATTTTTTGTTAAAAAATTTTTGAAATATGATGATTATTTCTTTGTGAGAAATATCAACAGCATTATTTCTGAAAAAAACGGAGAAATGATTTACGAAACTTTCATTCAGCTTTTAAAAAAGTCTTTAGAAACTAAAAGCACAATTGTTATTGATGAATTTCACAGGCTTGGAGAAAAATTTCTTGATTTTTTGCACTACACTGAAAAAAAAGGCAGAATAATTCTAATCTCTTCAACACTGCATTTATCGAAAGAACTGCTTAGTTCTAGGTCTCCTATTTTAGGTTTGTTTGCAGAAGTTCCTTTTAGTCTGCCTAGTTTGAAAGATACTCTAAATGCCTTGAAAGAATATAAATTAGATAAAAAAACTTTAGTTGAATCTGCAATTCTATTGAGAGAGCCTATAACCTCAGAATATTTTGATGAAAATACTGACTTGAGAACTTTAACTGCTGAAATAATAATTCGTTTTATGAAAGCAATTCCTGCAATGATTGGCGAGATATTCAGCGAGGAAGAAAGGAACATTTCTAATGTCTACGAAGGAATTCTTAGGGCAGTCAGCACAGGTAAAGTAATTTCTACAGAAATATCTAGTCATTTGTTCTCTAAAGAACTAATAAGTAAAGACAACCCTGGAATGATTCAGCAATATTTGAAGAATTTGACAGATTTCGGAATTCTTAAAAAAATAAAAGTTCTTAATAAAAACAAATTTGTTTACAAGCATGTTTCTCCTATGGCCAAGATTTTTTATTATGCTGATGAAAAATATAACATATCTGAAAGAACATTAAATAAAGAAGAAGTTAAAAGATTGGTAGATGAATTAATGCCAAGACTTGTAGAAGATAATCTGAGAGAGTTTTTTGCCAAAGAATATGGTTTGGAAGAGCAAGTTTGCGAAGGTAAAGATTTTGATGTCGATGCATGCCTTTTGAAATTCAAAAAAGTAGACACAGTAGTAGAAATAAAATGGACTGACAAATTATCTAACTCCGAAGTAAAATTAATAAATGAAAAATTGGACTTAACCGCCCCAAAAACAAAAATTCTGTTTGTTCCAAATAAAGAAGCAATAAAAATAAAAGTGGAAGGCTTGAGAATTACTGATATTGGAGATTTTGTTAATTAAATTGACCAATCCATCTCCTTATCCTCCTTCACATGCACACATTTAATTGAGGTATCCACAAAAACAGTGAAGCCATTCTGCTGAGCGTCTAAACAAAATAGCGCATCGTGGCTCCAGTTTTCTCGATATCTAAATTCAGTTTTTTCAAGCACATTTCTTTTTATCAACGTGCATCCTAATCCAATTGTTGCAACTCTTGCTAAAATATTTTTTTTAGCAGCTTCCATCGGCAATGGCCGCAGATAATTCATTTTGGGAGAGTAGACATCTGCAACTGGATGCCTCTCCCACTCAGAATATTTAGAACCATCTTTTTTTACGTGCGTGACATTGTATTCTGTTAAATAAATTCCTCCTACAATATCTTTATTCCGCGACAGAAGAGTCTCAACTATCTTTTCAGGCACTAAAACATCAGTCTCCAGACAGAACAAATAATCAAATTTTCCTTCAAGAAAATATTTACAAATGAACTTCATGCATTCAGCTATTCTTTCGTTGCCTTTTTTATCTCCGCAGTCTACATTAACAACTTCAAATTCCTTGCTTCTTAAAAATTCAGAATAATCTTTTGTCAAAGAATTATCAAAAAACATTATTTTGTAGTTTTTAATTGCTCCCGCTCGTTCAATAAACCTTTCAACGCAATATTTTTGTCCATCGTAAGTTGGGCATGCGATTAAAACATTCATAAGTTCATATTTTAATCATTTGTTCTTTAAACTTTTGCTGAATGAACAAACATGGCGAGTGAATTCGCAAAAGTTTTCGATAGGTTTAAATACTTTCACCAGTTAATCAAAATATTATTTTAGGAGGTATATTTATGGAATTAAGACCATTAGACGCTTTAAACAGAGCAAGAGACAAAAAAGTCATTGTTGATCTTAAAAACGGCAAACAATTAATTGGCGTTTTAGAAGCATTTGATATTCACATAAATACAGTTCTTAGAGAAACTGAAGAACGTGTTGATGGAGAAGTAAAACGAAAGCTAGGGACAACATTCATAAGAGGAGACACAATAATCATGCTTTCGCTTGCATGATTTTCTAGGTGAATAAAAAATGAAAGGAACATATTCGATGGGTAAGCATTCGCGTGGCAAAAGCCATATTATTTGCAGGCGATGCGGTAGGCATTCGTACCATAAAAAGAAAAAAGTTTGCGCCAGCTGTGGCTTTGGAAGAAATGCAAAAAGCCCCAGAATGAGAACATATACTTGGATTAAGAAAAAACCGAAACCGATTAAAAAAAAGTAAAGTATTATTCTGTAGTATTAAGATAAGAAAGCATATCTTTAATGCAAACATCAATCGGTCGAGAAATATCTATTTTTACCCCATAATCAAATTCAGTGGTTTTTTTGTATACTACTTTCGCAGCATCTTCTCCGCAAGATTCTTTTCTTTTAGCATCTCTTGCAATACAAACATCTAAAGGAGCTTTCAAAGTAAAAGCGTAATAAGGAAAAGCAAGTCTTCCAATCAAATCATCAATCTGTGATTTCCAATAAAAATTACCATCAAATATCACTGGTTTATCGTCATTCAAGAGTTTTCTAGCTTCAGAAGAGATTATTTCGTTCGCTTTAATGAAACTTTTTTGTGAAATATATCCTGCTTCTTTATATTTGGTCAAATCATTTTCATCAAGTATTTTGTCAATAGCAAAATATTTTGCTTTAAGAATTTTAGATAGCTTTTGAGCTATTGTAGACTTTCCACATCCTAAAGGTCCGCGAATAATAACATAAAAGCTCACTCATCATCAATAACTTTCAGCATTTATAAAAGTTATCCCCTCAAAAACAAAACTAATATAAATTCCCACCCAAGATTCTCTTTAATCGTGAACAAAACAAACTTAACTCTGGTATTTTTATTTATCGCAAATTTTTTGCTGGCGTTTTCTTACATTAATGCAGGATTGTTTCATTACGATGCAGTTCTTTTAGCTGAAGCTGTTGAAAAAACAGTCAGCACAGGAGAATTACACGGACAAACTGATGGAAGATATGGCTCAGTCATCATTAACTCAATAATTTATTTGCCGTTTTATTTGCTGGGAGAAAATGCTGATTTTACCACGAGATTATCAAGCGTACTTTTTCATGCACTGTCAATTTCTGCTTTATTTTTGTTTTTGTTCAGCCTAACTAAAAATTACAAAATCTCTTTATTTATCGCTTTGCTTCAGTCAGTCACACCTCATTTCTTATCTCCAAATACTTATGGAAAAGAGCACGCCATGGCTGCTTTTTTTCTATTTTTGTCGTGGTATTATCTAACTCAAAACAAATATTGGTTGTCGAACATTCTTTTGTTTGTTTCAATCTCGGTGAGAGAAGCCATATTGATGTATATCCCTCTCTCGCTGATTTTGTATTTTAGACCTGGCTTTGATTTTGTTAACAGAAAATTTTTGTTTGAGAAAAAATCAAAGAAAGAACTCGTCATTTTCATTTCAGTTTTGTTAATAATTATTTCGCTAGGATTTTTATTATATCAACAAATCATCACAGACCTTTTTTTCAAAGAGAAAACTAATGCATACATCGCTCATTTCGCGTCAGGATTAAAAGTATTCAAAGCTTGGAGCAGTGCATTTGGAAAAATAACTTCAGAGTTTTCTACAATTTATCTTCTTTTAATTCCAATGAGTATTTTGTTTTATTTGTGGAGAATAATAAAAGTAAAAATCATCCAAACAGAGCAAATCTTCATGCTTGTGCTCTTTGCAATTATGCTTTTCATATCAACAAACATAACTTTTGAAGCAAGATATTTAGATATCTCTTTTGTTTCTATTCATTTCTTTGTTGCTTATTTTATCAGCTCAGTTTTCAAAAAGCACAATATTCTGGCATTCGCATTTGTAGCATATTTAGTAGTCTCAACTTTCTTAATCATCGAACCTGTGCTTTCTTACAGGCATGAAAGCAACGAACTAAAAAATTTTGCATTGACGATAAATAAGACAACTGAACAAGATTCTGCAATAATAACTGCAGATGAAGCGGTTTTCTTAAATTATTATGCGCCGAGAAAAATTTTAGGCTATCCTAGAAGCAAAGATTCGTTAGAGGTTGAAAGAATCGCAAATGCAACAATTCTTCCTGAGCTGTTGAACAGCACACCTATTTATTTATCCGGCGACGCGGTGTTTTTGGATACGGTTAATTTAACTACATTCAATAAATTAAAAGAAATGTTTAATGTGAAAGAATTTACAACAATTCCTCTGGAACAATACCATCAGGGAGACATCAAGAGAACGTTTAGATTAATGAAGATTTATAAAGTGGAAATGAAATAGTTTGTCGTGATTCGTCAGTCGTTTGTCGTAACGACATACGAACAACGACTTACTAAATGGACCGGCCGGGATTTGAACCCGGAGCCTCACCCATGCCATGGGCGCGTTATACCGGGTTTAACTACCGGCCCAAATTCTTTTGTTGTCTACGAGATGTAGTTGCAATGGTTTTAAAGTTTGTCTTTTATTTCACTGGACTTTTACAAAGTTTTTTAAATCCTCACAATTCATCAACTTCATGATTAAAGCAGTGCTTTTCGATTTTTGGGGGACATTAGTTGAGAATGGAGAGTATTCTCCTCTAAAGCAGACTTTTACAATTCTTGGAATTAGAGGAAGATATGGAATGTTTGTCCCTAAGTTTGAAGGAGCAGTTATGACTAAAAAATTTGAAACTCCAGAAGATGCTTTTATAGCAGGCTGTAAAGCATTTAAAATTCCAGTAAATGATGATGCAATAGAAAGAATTGTTTCTATTTGGCAAAAGAATGCTATGCGGGCAAAGATATTTCCAGAAACAATTGAAGCTCTTGAATCTCTCAAGAAAAAAGGTCTAAAGCTTGCAATAATAACTAACAGTCCTTGCTTTTTCACTGCAGAAGTCATAGAATCTTTTAAACTTAAAAAATATTTTGATGAAATAATTTATTCTTACGATGTTGGAATTATAAAAACTAATCCTAGAATATTTGACATGGCTGCAAAGAAATTAGGAGTTTCTAAAGAAGAATTGATGATGGTCGGAGACAGCAAGGAAACAGATATTTATGGAGCAGAAAAAGCAGAAGTCAAAGCAGTTCTTGTAGACAGAAATGGTAAAAGAATTTATAAAAATAAAGCTGATGATTTGATGGGCGTAGAAATATTTTTGGATTGATTATCTTCTTATCAACTGATCTCTTCTTTCTCCCACGCCAATATATTTTACTGGTTTTCCGATTAAACCTTCTATTGCACGTATGTATGTTTGTGCGTTTGAAGGAAGTTCAGAGAAATTTGTTGCTCTATCCAATTTTTCTTTCCAGCCAGGCAGTCTTTCATATATTGGTTCGCATTTGTCTAATTCAGCACATGAAGTTGGAAACGTAATTGTTCTTTTGCCGTTGAGCTTGTATGCAGTACAAATAAGAACATGTTCTAATCCTGATAAAACATCTAATTTTGTTATCGCTACTGAATCAACCGCGTTTATGCTAGATGAATAAATTACTGAAGGCACATCAAACCATCCGCATCTTCTAGGTCTTCCTGTTGTTGTTCCAAATTCGTGGCCTTTTTTTCGCAGATATTCTCCAACGTCATTATTTAATTCTGTAGGATATGGCCCTTCTCCAACTCTAGTCGAGTATGCTTTTGCCACTCCAATGATGTTTAAGTTTTTTACAAACACTCCACTTCCAGTTATTATTCCACCTATTGTAGTATTTGAACTTGTAACAAATGGATATGTTCCAAAATCGACATCTAAAAGACTCGCTTGAGCACCTTCAAATAATATTGATTCGCCTGCTTGAACTGCACCGTTTAAAATGTTTTCAGTTTTGGCAACTAATCCTTTAAAATTTTCTGCTAAATTAAGATACTGATTTACTATTTCTTGTCCATTTAAACGATTTGAGCCATATTTGTTTACTAATAACCAATTTTTTTCTTCTAATTCTTCAGTTACTTTTTTTACGAAAACTTCTGAGTCTAATAAATCTGCAAATCGTATTCCTTTTCTTGCTACTTTATCTGCATAACATGGCCCTATTCCTCTTCCAGTTGTTCCTATTTTTTTGCCGGTTAATTTATCTAATTCTACGTGCCACGGCATTATTACGTTTGCTCTGTCGCTGATGTACAGCTCAGCATGTTTGCTCACTCTTTTTCTTAGAGAAACAACTTCATCAAGAAGAACTTCGAGATTCACAACCATTCCATTTCCCATCACACATATTTTATCGGAGTGAATAATTCCAGTTGGAAGCAGATGAAATTTAAATTTTTCATCACCAACTACAACAGTATGTCCTGCATTATTGCCTCCTTGAGAACGAACAATATATTTTGCTTCAGGAGTTAACGCATCAACTATCTTTCCTTTTCCCTCGTCGCCCCATTGAAGTCCTACTACTGCTGTGTGCATTTCAAAGCAAGAAACTCATACTATTTAATAAGTATTTCCATAGTGGAAAATAACTATTTGTGTCAATATCTATTTATACCTATGAAAAATGTTTTGATTCATGAGCTTAAAGGAATTTGCAGAAGATTTATATCTATCACTACAAGGCAGATACGTTCCTAAATATTCTAAAGGCAAATTAATGCCAGTTTGTAATTATTGCTTTAAAGAGATTGATCGCCAAGGAATTTATTATCCTCCAAGTAAATTAGTTTTTGACCATGACAAATGTAGAGATAAAATGGTTAGTGAATCTGGAAGAGTTCTTTGTGAGAATAAAGAAAAAAACACTTTAGTTTCTTTGCTAGAACTTAATGTTGTAAAGCAGCCGAAGAGAGGTGATGCTGCGCCTAAAAAATCATTTGCACCAAAAAAGATTTAAACTAATTAAAATTCTAGCAAGGTATGGACTGTGTATTTTGTAAAATAATAAAGAAGGAGATTCCTGCAAACTTTATTTATGAGAATGATAAGTCTGTTGCTTTTCTCACTATTGAGCCGGTTAACAGAGGGCATGCTATGGTTGTTCCAAAGCATCATTGCAAAGATATTCTTGAAGCTCCAGATGAAGAACTCAAAGATGTTATTTTAACAGTCAAAAAAGTCGCTAAAGCAGTTGTTGAAGCAGTAAAAGCAGATGGCTGGAATTTAGGAGTTAACAACGGCGAATCAGCAGGACAAGTAGTGATGCATTCTCACTTTCACATAATTCCCAGATTTAAAACGGATGAATTGAAGCATTGGCCTCATGTAAAAGCAAATTCTAAAGAGCTAAAAGAAGTTTCTGAAGATATAAAGTTAAAATTAAAAATCCACTAACTTTATAAATCTCGCAAAAATAAATAAGTAAATGATTAAAAGCTCTTTAGCAGCATTAGTAATATCTGGGTTTCTTAATTCTGCATGCGTAACTGCCGGAGATAGAATTGTTTCTCCGCCGATAGAGATTCCTGTTTTAGAGTTGTCTGAAGAGTCTCAACAAATTGAAGCACCTTTCCAATCAGAATCGCCGCAACAGAATGAATCTCCTCAACAAACTGCTCCTCAAGTTTTAGAAAATATCGTTCAACAGTCTTCTCAGACTCCTGAAGTTAAAAAACCAAAATTTCCTCTTCCTTTGGGAACTTATAATTATGATATGTATAAAAAATTTATTAAAGTTGGAAGCTCTCAAGTTGTGTTTGAAAATTACAATTCGCAAGGTAGTTTTTCAACAAAGTATATTAAAAAACAAATAGACTCTCTTTTAGAGACTAAAAAAGAAGAGAACTTATATTACTTAAAATTTAGTGCAGAAACAATTTTTGGTCCATTAGCTCTTCAGCAAACTTATGAAACAATTGCTTTTGCAGAGAATAATAAAATAAAACCATTAGTTGAGGTTGCATCCGGCGAGGAGAATTATATAAACTTATTTTATACTGAAGAAAGAAGAATACATAAGCTCGGAAGAGGAGAGTTAACATTATCTGAAGAAGATTTTGATAACACTTGCGATCCTTTGACTTTGTTAGTTAGGTTAATGTCAACTAAAGCGAGTAAAACAACAAAAAAATTAAATGTTTGTAATTTTTACGCAAAAGAACTTGAACGAATCAGCATAAACATCGAACAAGAGGGGGATAATTTCTGCGGAGTTACTTCTCTGCCTCCAGGAGTGTTCTTCGGCTCAGAAAATTTAGAAATGAAATTCTATTATTTCCAAAAGAAAGATGAAAAATTGTATCCAGTTATGAATTACGAGCTTCACATTAATCCCAAGGGCTTAGGATGGTTCGTGTTTAAGTTTACTGGGCATGAGAACAACTAAAAACAGAAACATTCATATATTTTCTCACATATAATGCAATTAATATGACTTTAATTAAAGAGAAAATGTTCACCTCATTTTCTAGCGAAAAATCTTTATCAAAAGATTGGCTGAGCAAAGAGGATGAAAAAGCATGGAAGAACTTGTAAAAGAAATAGAAAATGCACTGGTAAATATTTTTAAGTCTTGAATTAAAAAATAAAAAAAACAGAAATTTATTGTTTCTGCATCGGTTTAGTTGCTTCGTAAGACATATCTCTAAGCCAAGGACTTCTTGTTTCATAATTTGTTTCAAAAATTTCATTAATTGTTTGTATGGCTAACTCCATCCCATCCATCTTGCCAACCCGTCTGTCTCCAGCGCCGTGACTGCCTCCTCCTTTATACCACTCATATCCAAATTTTTTCTGCAACTGCAGAACAACAGTATCTACTCTTGCATCGATTGACTTGTTTTCTACCATATCATTCCACCTCCTAAAAAGAAAGTATCTCACCTCTCTTAAAAATAGAATATTGAACTAATTATAA
>CAYHXI010000042.1:0-7626 GCA_964360565.1 uncultured Methanosarcinales archaeon
TTATCTGCAAAAGTATCTTGTGAGACACTTCCTCAAAATAATGATAAATATCTGCCTTCAGAACCCAGCCGGAAACATCATTTGAATTTCTTGCATTATTTGCAATTTCTCTCAGCTACGTAAAACATCTCATTCTCAACTTCGAAAGAATTCCATTTTAAATTGAGTCTGCCCAGCATTTTCTCAAACCAAATTCGTCTGGGTTTATTCATTTTTCTGCCTGACAAAGTTTTGGTGGCGAAAGAAACAACAATATACTTGCAGGATAGTTGAGTTATTATTCTCTCTGCCATTTTGTGGCCTTTAGATTCTATTATATCTAGAACTTTAAATAGAAAACAAACATCTGTTTTAGGAAAGGAATTGTCTGATTTTGTTAAATCACAGAAGAAAACTTTTCCTTTAATGTTATTATTTTGAAAATATTTTTCAACTAGTTTAAGATTTTCTTTGTTTATGTCGCAGGCGTAATAAATAATATCTTTACTGGGAAACGAGAGTGGGTTTAAACCGCAGCCGAGGTCTAGAACAGTATTTGGCTTTCTTGTAATTGCAAAAATCTTATTGTAAATTTCATCATAATATTCTAAGCGTTCCTTTGTCGAAGAATGAGTGGCTAAAACTTCTTGAATTTTGTTTTGGGATATTAAATTTTCTCTGTCTTTATTATCTATTTCAAAACTTCCAGAAACTCTCCTAAGCAAAGCTCTTACATTTTTAACGCATGTTTCAACAGCAGAACTTTTTTCTAGTTTTTTTGATGCGATAATTTCTTGTTCCAGTTTAGGATTTTTTTGGAGAAAAGAATTGAGAACTCTTTCAACCACTTCATCTGCGATTCCGCTAAGTTCTCTCTTTTGCTTTATTTTATTTATCAAAAATTCTTTGTACATGAAGGTAATTATCATGCTAAATTTTATATATCTTGCCTAATTAAGCAATTTTATGCATACGCAACCTGTTGAGAAAGCTAAACTTTTTGTTGGAGTGATGTATCCTAAAGGAACTGAGATAAAGAAAATTCTGAGTGAGTTAATTAAAAAATATGGCAAAATTTCAATCGAAAGCGAAGAAATTCCATTCACATTCACAGAGTATTATGCTCCAGAAATGGGAAATAATATTGTCAAGAAATTCTTTGTTTTTGAGAAACCAATCGATAGGTCTAAAATAGGACTGGTGAAGATTTTCACAAACAAAATAGAGGATGAGCATTCTATCGACGGCAAAAGAACATTCAATTTAGACCCTGGCTATGTCAACAAAACTCAGCTTGTTCTCGCCAGCGCAAAAGAGACAGGACACAAAATATATTTAGGCAAAGGAATGTTTGCACATTTGACTTACATCTATGTAAATAAACAATGGACTTCAACCGAAAGATGCTTCCCTGACTTTAAGTCAGATGATGTGAAGAAATTTTTTGCCAAAGTTAGAGAGAATGTTTAAAAAGATAAGATGAAATTTAATGATAAACTTAAAAAAAGCTTGGGCGAGTAGTTCAGCTTGGATAGAACACGGCCCTGCGGAAAAACTGCAGTAAGGCTGAAACCGGAGTTCAAATCTCCGCTTGCCCGTTATACATAATGTCCTTTTCCTTCAGAATCAAAAAATTTCTCAGGCGAAGAACCAACTAATTTAGTATATGCTTTTGCGATGTCGGGGCGTTCTTGGTATAAGTTATTTACAATTCTCTTAAATTCATCGAGACATTTTGGTCCAGCTATTAAAACACCAGGATCACTAGGATTAACAGGTAGTTTTAAATCAGTTAGATTTGGAACATAATTTTCTGTATCTTCAGAAACATAGCACCATGGCAGGTATTTTAATGAAAAATCAGACACATCAAAAACAGGGGTTCTATTAAATAACCCGAATTTCATTTTTTCTGCATACAATGCAAGTCCGTTTATTTTCCAAATATTTATTTCATAACTTTTTTGTGCAGACTTTAAATCCGCTAAAACTGCAAAAGCAACTAAATGCTCTGCTTTAAGAGGATATGTTGTGCCTTGTTTTGTTTCTTCATTAATTTTTTCTTCAATAGTCATTGCAAGTTTGTAATACGACTAAGGTATAAAAAGATTTGGATTTTGTGGCCTACAAATTCATCTCTCTCAGAAAATCAACTGCAACAATTTCTTTATAGACTATCGCAAATCCATGACTTTCATGAATTCTCATTTCTTGACCTAAATTGTAGTGGGTGTATTTTTTTGGCTCGCCTAGAATTCTTGCACTGGTTGGATTGTTTTGCTCGTATGAGATGATTAATAATCCTGGTAAAGAGATATTCTCGAGAAAAACAGGTTCTCCTTTGGAATCAATGTAAATTTTATTTTCTTTGCCAATTAAAAGAACTTCTTGTTTGTCTTTGAAAATTTTATTCAAAATATTTTCGAGTAATTCTTTGTCCATAAACAACCTCTTTATCATTATTAATTGAAAAACTTTAAAAACTTTGCCTCATTATCTCTTGTTAGATGACTCTTGATGAATCATTAAACTGTGCTTACGAAAAATTGAGCATTCGTCAAGAAGATAGATTGCTGTTTTCTAACTATTTATCAATCATGCACTTGAAAGACCGTGCAACTGCTGAACACATGAAAAGAGTCGGATTAAAAACTGCAGAAGTGTTTAATTTTTTTGGCCTAGGAGAAAAAGCAGGATTGTATGTTGGAATATTGCATGATATAGGAAAAATCGCCATAGACCCCGAAATTCTAACAAAAAAAGGAGAATTCACTAAAGAAGATAGAGATAAGATAAAAGAGCACGTTATGGCTGGCTATAAAATGTTAGCAGGAAGAAATGATTTCACTGCAGATGTGATTGTTAGACACCATTTGTTTAGCGCAGACCCTTATCCTGCAAATGTTCCTGAGTTTAGAAAAGAGTACAGCTCAGAAACAAAAGAAACAATAAATAAAATGGCGAGAGTATTGGCTCTTGTGGATTTTTATGATGCTTTAACAACAAGAAATAATGAAGCGTATGCTGGAAATAAAAAAGAAGTTCTTCTGAAACATAATGCGGCTGTTGCCGATTTGATAGAAAGATTGTGTGAAGAGAAAATATTTGATGTTTTTTGAGTTTTATGTTTTTATATATTCGGCTCTCAAAAACTAAACCTTTAAATACCACCAGTACTATACAGTAGTTATTCTTTAGTTATTGGAGGAGTAAAAATGGAGAGTAAACAACCGCAAATACTTATTTCACAGGTAAAAATGTTTAAATTAGCAGAGGACCCTTGCTTCGGCAAAAAGTTCGAAACTCATGAACAGTGTCCAGCATGCTGGATTAAACAATCTTGCTTTGTGACGTTTAGGAATAGGAAGTAAAAAATTGTGAGTTCATAAATTCACTCGACATTTTTTGAAAATACTTCTTCATACAGTTTATCTCCATAAATAAAGTCTCTAGAAACATTTGCATTTGTCTTCTTGGCTATTTCTTCCCAGCGTTTTAGGATGTCTTTTTTCTTTCTCATTTTATTGTATGTTTATTTATTATCTATAAAAACTTATTCATACTTCAGCCTCAAAATGCCTCTATACAATCCAGATTCTGTATTTTCAGGAGTTGCTATGTTGATATTCACTTTCTTTTCTTCTTTGACATCAACAAAAGTCTTCGCTTTTGCCCAAATAGTGCTCGGTAAAGTTCTATTTTCATAAGTTAATTCAGAGCCGTCGATTAAGATATCTAGAGGAACATTGCCATTATTTTTCAAATTAATTTGAACAAAACTATTTTTTCCAGACTGTAAAGCGATATTTAGAGACTTCGTTTTAACCTCAAAAGATTTTAGAGAGAGAATTTCAAAACTTAACTCGGAACCTTTTATGGTGTAGTTTCCTGGAGACAAAAAATAAGGAATATTTATTTTTGCTTCAAAAGAATCATTAATTCTTATTGGCTGAATCGTTTGGTTTAGAAAAAGGATACTTTCGGAAGAGTCTAAAATTATCTTTACTTCTCTTTCTTCTCCTGCAAAAGGTTTTATTTGAATTCCATCTTCGGGAGAATCATCGTCGACAAAAAAAGCAGAGTTGTGCTTTGTTATATTTAATTCTATGAAAACATCATTTGCATCAAAAAATAGAGGAGATGATTCTGTGAAATCTCTAGAATTATCTTCATTGAAAGAAGTTCTTAACAATAAATTACTCTCTTTAACTTCTTTCGCCGGCTCTGAGAGAAGAAATTTTGAAGGAATTTCTTCTTTCGAACCCCAGGACAAAGAATCTAGAGTTTTGTTGTTTTTATCCTTCAAAAGAATTCCGGAGTCGTGGTTGTTTAAAGTCATTGCAGTTTCAAAATCTGCATTTCTCCACAGCGAATTATCTTTGCTAAGATTCCATCCTTCGTCAGCGATTAAGAACTTAGAACTCGCTCTCAGAACAGTGTTTTTAGGCAGTATAATGTCCTTTTCTGAGCGTTCTGTTGAGATGAAGTAATCACTTATATCGACTGAGAAAACTTCGTTATTTAACAGTTCTATGGCTTCTCCGCCGCTTTCAGTCTTTAAAGGGTCATAAAGCACTTGATTAAACACAAGGGCTTCTACAGCTGGGAAACAAACGAGGAGCATTAGCAATATTGCTTTTTTCATGCTCACACCTCGATTTTAGTCTGTGGTCAGTAGTCTGTAGTAAGTGGTGTAGCAGTGCACCATAAACTACTAACTATTGACTATCTGCTACCCACTCATTTATATGTCTTTCGTACAAAATTCCGGAAGATTTGCGGAATCGGAAGGAAAAATTTATATATGCGACGTATATACATAGTTAATATGCCTGCAGAATTAGTTACATTCAAAATGGAGAAAAACTTCTTAGAAGAAGTAGATGCTACTGTAAAAAATAGCGGCTTTCAGAGCAGAACAGAATTTATACGGAATGCTCTGAGAGAGAAAGTTGAAGAACTAAAACTAAAACAGGCGATGATGAATTTAAGTAAATTTAGAGGAGCATCAAAAATTAAAACAACTGATGAAGAGCGAGAGAGAATAAGAGAAAAAGTATTCAGAGAGTTTGAAAAGAAAATCATGTGAGTTCTTCTGGTTTTACTATTTCACAAATGTCTTTTAGCAACTGAAAATGTTTATCTCTCGAAACTAAAACTGCATTATTATCTCTTGCGAGAATAGCGTGAATCGCATCTCCTTTTGGAAGGTTTCTTTCTTCAGCCATACTTTTTGCTTCTTCTCTCTGAGATTCAGAAATTTCTACTTTAATAACTAAATTCTGAAATGGAAAGAAAATTCCTCTGATGATGTCAATAGAATACGCAGTCTCGAGTTCTCTTAGCAGGAAATTAGAGACTAATATTTTGCTTTTTGAAGCTAACAAAAAAGACAACAATTTGAACGCAATATAACCTATATTTTTTGAGGGATCTTCTCGTTCTTCATAATAATCCATCCAAATCGAAGTGTCAAGATAATATCTTAATGTCATTCAACGAAATGGCTTGGCACTCCTTAATATGTCTTTCTCAAGAAAATCCGCAAGATTTGCGGTTGAACTGTTTTAGGAAAAAAGCAATCAGAAGAATTGGAAAAAGAAAAAAAGAACGTTCATTAAATTTTATTCAACTTAATTTTTTTACAATTTCTTTATGACATTCACTTTGAGCTTCTTTGACTTTTTGCGCTAGATTTTCTAATTCATCAATCACTACTCTTTCCTCGCCGGTTTTTATATCACAGCGATAACCTGTAGGATTATATTTTTGATGAAGTCCATTTATTGATGCTAAAGTGGTGCTTAACTCAGCTGATTTGTCAAGAAGTTTTTCCACGCCACCCATCTTATCAATGCAGTTAGGTTTAGCCATGTCAGCAACACTTTTCATTCCATTTTTTAAATCTAATAAATCCCTTATTTTACCTCCCCCTACATATTTCTCAATACGAGGAAGCACTTCTCTGAGATTTTCTTCTGTATTCATTTTCTATTCCTCCGTTAAAAATATTTTTTTAAAAATCAATTAATAAAAAAGTAAAATAAAAAAACAAAAAAAAAGACGATTTTATCGTCTTCTAACTAATACAGCTAATAGTGCAACAATAAGCACTACAACAACTGCGATTGCTACTCCTAGCACAACTAAGTAAGTGTTTGATTCTCCGAATGCGGAGCTTACTCTTGCTGGTTTAACAACTGCTGTTGATGTTTGTGTGTTTTGTGCTGGTTGTGTTACAACGTTTGTAGGAACAACTACTGTTGTTAAAGTAGTTGCTTCTGGCTTCTTACACTCTTCAACTGTTAAAACAGCGTTTCTAACATTGTTTTTTACAGTTGTGTCGTATAATGAAACTACGTCAACATTGTATGAACCTGCTTTTGCACTTTCTGGAACGGTTAATGTTACAGTTGCTGATGCGGAATCATCTTGGTCTAAGCTCAATCCTGTTTTTCTTTCAGATAAACTTAAATCTGCGATTCTTACTTCAACACCTGCTTCATCTTCGTCAAGTTTTCCTCTGTTAAGCAAACTTGTTACTGCTTGAATGCTTCTTGATGCACCACATGCAATTCTTGAAGGACTTAATTCTATCTTTCGTATAACTACATCGTGGTTGTCTCTTGTGATGTCAAGACTTACTCTTACTTTTTGTCCGTGTTTTGCACCGTTTTCATCAGTTCCTGAAATTGTTGCTTCTACACTTGATTTTCTATCTTTAGCATCTTCTTCTACAGTCATGCTGAACTTTGCAGTTTCAGTGTCTCCTGCAGATATAGAGAACGAATCTTCGTCATCATCTAAATCGAAATCGTTTTCATTGGTTAATGTTACTCTGACAAGCACATCATCAAAGTCAGTTTCTCTAGTTCCTGAAGAAGGGAAATTGTTTTCAGTTTCAAACTCTAAGTTAAGTTTGTCTCCTGGCTTTATGTCTTTGACTGTGTTTCCATCTCTGAATGTTTTGTCTGCTGGCAAGCTTCCTTCACTTTGAACTCTTACTTTTCCTTTTCTGAATTTAAGCTCGTTTTTCGTCTGCATTTTCAAATCTTTAGAAACTGTAACTGGAGTTGCTGTTCCATCGCTTGCAGTTAAAGTTAAAGTTCCAGTTTTAAATGAAATTCCAACCATGCTTGCATCAACTGAATCTAAGTTTAAAGGTACTCCTGCTGTAACAGTAATTGTGGCTTCTGCTCCTGGAGCTAATACGCTCGAAGAAGGTGTTGACAAAGTTACTGTGTGCAAGAATTTTGCATCACTAAACTTGCTGTCTTTGGTATATGTTAAAGTTCCCAAGGTAAATGTCTTTACAGCATCTGTGTTCTTAACAGTTAATGTTCCACTAACTGTTTCTCCTCTGTTTTGATCTGAGCTTCCGAGAGTTAAATCGGAAACTGTTAGTGTTTGCGCACTCACGCTAAATGCGAGAATTGCAAATATGCAAACGACTATTGCTAGCAATGATGTTTTTTTCATTTTTGTATTTCCCTCCTAATATTTTGATGAGTTTCGCCGAAATTTTTCGACGATGCCTCCATAAATTTTAGAGCGTTAACTGATGATTCAGCAAGCCCTTTTTTTTAAAAATATGGATAAAATCGATTTGTTATTAACCTAGAGTAGTGATTAGTATTTAAATCTTTC
>CAYHXI010000042.1:7726-11217 GCA_964360565.1 uncultured Methanosarcinales archaeon
CATCAACTTCCAATCTTTTATTGCTTTTTCAGGATGTCTTGCTATTTCTGAGCCAGAGTATGCTAAATAAAGATATCTAGTTATTACATATAGTGCAATTGGAATTGTGAAAAACAAATGCTTGTAATTGCTTAAGAAAGAATACAAACTATATGATACTATTAATAGAGCAGTTGATATTATGATTAGAGCGTTTGTCAATTGAGGAGTATATTTCTTTAATACGCTTCTGTGCATTTGTGCATGTTCTCCTAAAAACGCTAACTCAGACTGTCTTTTTGCTGTGGATAAGAAAAGAGACAAAAAGAAAGTACACAATACTAACCAAGGAGAAATAGACACATTAATTAGAAAAGTTCCTGAAATAGAACGAGTTATAAAATTCACTCCTATTAATAGAATGTCAAGTATTGCTTCTTTTTTCAAAACAACTGAATACCATAATGTTGTAACAAAAAGAAATAATAAAGAGTATGTGAAATATTTAGAAAAATTTAGAGCAATCCAAATAGATGCGGCAAATAATACTACTGCAATAATGAGTGCCTGCCAAGGTTTCACTGCTCCAGAAGCTAAAGGACGAGATTTCTTCTCAGAATTTAATCTATCTTTTTTCATATCAAACAAATCATTCAATATATAATTAGTTGAGGACATGAAACAAAGTGCAACAAATCCTGCAATGCTCAAAAGCAAAAGTTCTTTCTCGAAAAGTCTGCCAACAAAAATTAGCGGAAGAAAAACTAAAAAATTCTTATACCATTGCTGAGGTCTGCATAATTTTATTAGTTGAAGTAAAGACAAATTGAACCTTCCACCACCTCTTATTTGGTCGGTAGTCTGTGGTTTGTAGTGGGTTGTGTTGATCTTCAATCCACTGACTACTCGCTACTTATTAAAGACCACTTGCACTAACTTTATAAATATTCCCTACAAATAAAAAAGTGTGAAGCAAAAAGTAGTAATATTAGGAGGAGGATTAGCAGGACTTTCTGCAGCAGAAAAACTTCTAGATACAAACAAGTTTGAAGTTGTTATTCTTGAAAGAGCGCCATTTTTAGGAGGATTAGCATCCAGCTTTGAGATGGACGGAGAACAAATACCAAGATTCAATCATCACTTAATTAGAAGTAACATAATAACTCTACGATATTTAGAAAGATTTAATTTAATGGGAAACAATGTGTGGAAAAAAATAAAGATGGCTTTCGGCGTTGAAGGAAAATTATATAATATTAATACTCCATTAGGACTTCTAAAATTCAACTATCTTTCTTTGTGGGGTAGATTTAGGCTTGGCTTTTTTGGAGCGTACTTGATTTTTCTCTTAAATCCTGAGAAAATTAATCCTGAGCTAGATGCTGAAACTTGGCTTAGAAAATTAGCTGGCAAAGAAGTTACAGAAAAGATTTGGTATAATTTGTATGCGAGAAATAAATTTAACATTCCCCTAAATCAAATAAATGCAAAACAATTTGCAAACAGATTGTATGAGAAAGAAGGGTATGATGACTTCACTTTCCCAACAAAAGGAATGCAAGGGATGATTGATGGATTGGAGAAAAATATTGTTGATAAAGGTGGAGAAATAAATATTGGTGCTTCAACGACAAATTTGGATTTTGATAAAAATGAAATGGACTTTGTTGATGCACAGAAGAAAGAACACAAAACAAGATTTGATTACTTCATCAATACAATTCCAGTTCCTGAGCTGATAAAATTCGCAAAAGGCCTTCCTGAGAGTTATGTTGCAGATATAAAAAAATTAAGATACACTCCAGTGGTGGGTTTAGCTTTTGCAACAGAAGATTTTTTGGATTCTAGACACTATTGGATAAATTTATTTAATGAGCGAGTGCATGTTATTTACCAACACTCGTTAATAATAGATAAATACAACTCGAAAATAACTTGGTGTGTGAGATACGGAGGCTCAGCAGAAGATATGAACAAGAGCGACTCCGAGATAAAAGAACTTTATTTGAATGTGTTGAAAAAATATTTTCCTAAAATGAAATTAAAGTGGTGTCTTGTGTTTCGAGAGAATTACGCTGAGCCAATATATGATAAAGATTATTCAAAATATGCTCCAACTTATAAAACTCCTCTAAAACAATTATACATGGCAGGAATACAAGTCACATTTCCAAAAATAAGAAATATGAATGTCGCGCTCGAAAGCGGAGAAAAAGTTGCAGAATACATTATAAAAGATCTTCATGATTATTTAAGGTTGATGACTTTGGAATTTATTGAAAAGAAATTTCCCCGGGGCAGATGACATTTTGAAACAAAACATGAAAAATAATAAAAAAATAATTGTAACTGGAGCCGCAGGATTAGTCGGACAGAATTTAATTCCTATTCTTGTTAAAGATAAGTATGTTGTTGTTGCGATTGATAGAAACACAAAAAATTTAGAGTTATTGAAAAAACTAAATCCTGAAACAAAATGCATTAATTCTGATGTAAGTGAAAAAGGCAGCTGGCAAGATGAATTTACGGATGCATTTTGTGTAATAGAACTACATGCACAAATAGCTTCACAAAAACCAGAAGAATTCTCTAAAAGCAATGTAACTGGAGTAAGTAATGTGATTGATATCTGCAAAAAGAATAAAGTGAAAAATTTAATTCATATTAGTTCATCAGTAGTTATTTCAGTAGCAAATGATGAATATACTAAAACAAAACGTTTAGGAGAGGAAATCGTTAGGAAAAGCGGAATTTCTTACACGATATTACGCCCAACACTAATGTACGGTCTCTTCGACTCCAAACATTTGGGATGGATAACTCGATTCATGGAAAAAATTCCAATAATTCCAATCCCTGGCTCAGGAAAATATATCCGACAGCCTCTTTTTGTAGAAGATTTGTGCAGCATAATTCTTGAACTTGTTGAGAGAGAGCCGAAAAATCAAACATGGAATATTATTGGTAGAGAGAAAATTTATTACATTGATTTATTGAAAATGATTGCAAAAGCCAGAGAGTTTAGAAGATTATTTGTTCCAATTCCAGTATTTTTGTTTGGATTATTGCTAAAATTATACGGCTTTATTATGGGAAAACCAATGTTTACCAAAGAACAAATGAACGCACTTGTTGCAGGAGATATCTTCGAAGTGCAAAATTGGTGGGATGAATTCAATGTAGAATACACCTCTTTCGAGAAAGGAATATGGAAAACGTGGCATAGCGAAGAATCAAAATATGCTGAAGAGATGGAATCGCCGCATTGAATTCGCGAATTCGCAAACTCATTCAACAGATTTAAAAGAATGAAAGAAAGCATTTAAAAATACTTATTGTCTGCCGGATTGATAGTATGAAAAAACTATTCTGGCTTGCAGGAGGATTAACTGTTTGGTATATGTTAACAGGAGCTCCTAGAGATTATAAACCTCAAAATTATTCTCTTCCAGATAAAATTCGAGTAATAGAAGCGCATTACACTGAAAAAGATGGAGATAAAGTAGATATTA
>CAYHXI010000043.1:0-10481 GCA_964360565.1 uncultured Methanosarcinales archaeon
TGCAATATATTTTATGGACAAACCAAAACAAGTAGTTTTCGGACTAGTGATTTATACGATTAGTGTTGCTATTGCCAATATTCAAAATTCATTTGAAATTGTTTTTTACAGTCTTAATAATTTTAGAGTAATTTCATTTGGAAGAATAATAGAAAGAACCACTCTATTTTTATTGGGTGTTTATTCAATATTAATAACTAAGAATTTTATTTTTTTCATTAGCACTCACCTTATTTCTCAATCACTGCATTTTGTATTTATTTATTTTAATTCAAAGAAATTCGTTAAAACTAGCATAAAATGTGATTTTGTTGTTTGGAAAGAATTTATATCTCGCGGAATTCCATTGGCTCTAACAAGTTTTTTTTACTTCACTTATTTTAAAATAGATATTATAATATTGTCTATTATGTTGAATGATCAAGTTGTTGGATGGTATAGCGCTTCATACAGACTTCTTGAACTTTTTTTATTCGTCCCCTACATACTGAGTTATTCTGTTTTTCCCTCAATATTCAGATTTCATGAAGTCAACAAGGAAGTTTCAAATCAAATATTTTCTAGAACATCTAAACTTCTGATAGTATTATCAATACCAATACTTTTAGGTGTTTTTTCATTAGCACCAGAAATAATAAATTTAGTATATGGTGCGGAGTTCATTCAAAGTGTTTTACCATTGAGAATAATCATTTTATCTCTGCCATTCATTTTCTTACATCAACTTTTTAGATTTATATTTTATTCTTCAAATAAAGAAGTGCCTTATTTATTTATTTTAGTGGCATTGTCTGTTTTTAACATTATTGCAAATTATGTTTTTATAAATTTGTTTGGTTTTATTGCTGCGGCATGGACAACACTCGCTTCAGAGTTCATCGGTTTTGTATTAATGTATGGATTTATTAAAAAAGAAGGATTTGAACTTGGAGTTAAAGAAAATTATAAAAGTTTGTTCAGGCTTATTCTATGTCTGGCATTTTTATTCTTTTTTGCATCTTATTATTTATCTGCTAAAATAGCGGCAATTATCATAATTATCGTGTATTTGATTGTTGTCTTTTTCACAGAATTAAATGAAGATGATAAATCTGTCCTGGTTTCCGTGATTAAAGAAGTGTTTAAAGGAGTTGCGAAAAAATGAGCATAAAGTTTATTAATTATTACAATATTTTTAAGAATATGAGCTTCGAAAGAATGGGATGGAAATTAAGTATTATGATGTTAATCTTAGTGGCAGTCATTCTTAGATTGATAGGTTCGCAAACGGTGTTGTTTGGTGATGAGACTCTATTTGCAGAAAATGTCAGAAGTGAAGAATACGTAAATTACTATGCGGCACATCCCCCTTTATCTTTGTGGATATTGACTTTCTGGGGTAGTTTGTTTAATCATTCAATAATTGCAATCAGGTTAATCACTTCTTTTTTTAGTATAGTGACAATAATACTGACTTCTCTAATAGCGCGAGATTATTTTAGTGAAAAAACTTCAGTTTTATCAGCATTATTTCTAATTTTCAGCCCTTGGTTTCTTGTAGGATCATTACAGTTAGACATAGTTGGTTCTTTTTTAACCTGTTTTTATACATTTTCCTTATTTTTTTATCTTAAATTTCTGGACAATAATAAATTAAAATATATTGTTTTATCTGGAATCGCTGCTGGTTTTAGTTTGTTAACTAATTATGGTGCAGCACTACTCTTTCCAACAATATTTTTGCACTATATGTACAACTTATGTAAACAACATGATTTTACATATTCTACTTTTTTAAGAATCTGCTTCATTTTTGTTTCTTCGGCAACAATAATATTTGCAATATTTCCAGTCTGGTCATTTTTTGTTGGTAGTCCTACATTTATTAATTCAGTAACTCATACATTCGATTTAATGATGGCTGACCCTGGAAGCGGATTAAGACCGTCAGAAGGTACAAATTTAATTTTGTTAATTATACAATATTTGAATGCTTTAGTTTGGATAGGTCCTTTATTGTTGTTTACGTTAATACTATCTCTACTAGATTCAGATAAACAAAATAATCGTGTGAAAAATATTTTTCTAATACAAATAATTATTGTTTTAATTTTTTTCACTTTTGTAATAAAGGATAATTTCAGACCTATAGAAAAATATCTTTTAGTGCTGGCTCCGGGTCTTTCAATTCTGTCTGCAAATTATTTAAAAAAATTATTTTTTAAGAAGAAAGAAATACTACTGCTAGTGATTTTATTTTTATTAACTGTTCTATCTTTTAACATATTGAGTGTGATGAGCGATCAATATATTCCTTTTTATCCCAAGCAAAATTATTTATCTGCAGCATTAAATTTAACATGGAATGTGAAAGTACCTCTTCTAGGCCACGCAGGGCCAATTGGTTTTTACACTTCTCTAAATGTGATATTGATATCATTCATAGCATCTTTTATAATTAGTGTATTTTATTTTATTTTCAGGCTAGAACCTGTTGCGAAATACTTATTGATAATTCTTCTAGTGATAGGTTTATCATATAACGTTTTATTTATTCAAGAAATTCTTTTTTCAACCACTGGACCTAATATAGATGCTGTGACAAAAAATGTAATTTCTGAACTGCAAAAGAACAAATATGATGAACCAATATATTTTTTCAGAAATGTTGCATTTAAATATTATCTATCAGATAAATACAAAAACTTAACACAAATAGATTTTGATGATGAAAATAGAATAAAAAAGATAAATGATTTAAATAATTCAACTCTAGCAGTAATAAACTTTCCAAAAATTAATGAAGAAAGTTTATTGTGGAAAAAAATTAAAGAATGCGTTGTGCAGAAAGAATTTTATGACAAAGGACAAAGAATTGGATTTATATCACGGTGTTGATAAAATGAATGAACTAAAGAGAAGTTTGAATAATCTATCAAACGAGTCAAACTTCTCTAAGAGATGCTTTGAATATCTAACAAAAATAGGGATTATTCAAAGCCCCCTAAAACAAAAAAAAATATGTTTTATATATTGGGGGCCTCACGAGGTTCACAAAACATGGGCAGAATCAGTTAATGCTAAATTTTACTCATTTGTTCCATTTAACTCCGAACTTCTTAAAAAAAATGGATTTTTTCTTCATTTATTTTCTTTTCTAAATGGTTTTACAATTCCCAAATCAGATATTTATATACTTGAAAGTCCTATGATGACGACTGCTTTATTGTCTAAAATATTTTTTAATAAGCCAATTATAATGGCAATAAATTCAGACCCATTTTTTTTAACAATAAAAAAATTTCACGGAATAACAAAAATATATTTTGATTATGCTCTGAAATTAATCGATGTAATGATTTCAACAACAGAAATGATGAAAAATGTTGCAATAAATTATCAAAATATCCCTAAAAAAATTAAACACTTTATAGTTCCGATATACTTTGATATTGACAAATATTCTAAAATCAATCCTTGTATTGAAGAAGAAAACTTTTGTTTCATAGGACCTTATTTAAACAAACAAAAGGGAGTGGATATTTTGATAAATTTTTTTTTATCTTTAAAAAAAAGAGGCAAACTATACTTAGTTGGAACATTATCTAAAGATGTGGTGAATTTAGCAAAAAATGAAAAAAGTATTGTTGCAACTGGTTTCGTTAAAAATCCCGCTGAGTATTTGAAATTATGCAAGTATTATTTTAATTTATCTCGATTTGAACCCGCTGGCGTCAACATAATAGAATCTATGGCTGCAGGGTTTATACCTTTAGTATCAAACAAATGCGGTTTAGCTTATGCTGTTGAAAAAATCAGCCCAGAACTAATTATTGATATAGAAAATGATGACTTAAAAAAGAAATTTGAAACATTTAAAAAAGATTTATATACTGTTGAAAATGCTGAAAATGCTAAAAAAATATCAAAAGAATTTAGCGAATCAAAAAGTGTTAAGTTATTTAAAAAAATTATTCAACAAGCACTCGATAATTTTGCAATTAGAGGAGCACTAATTCAAAAACATTATAAATGATAAGGGAAGGTTAAACATTATGAATGATAACTATGGAAAACCGCTTTTTAGTCAATTGAAATATTGTGCCAGGTGTTGCATGCCTGAAACTACTGAAGGTATTGTATTTGATGAATTGGGAGTTTGTCAAGTGTGCCAGTCATCTGAACAAAAAATGCACATTAATTGGGCTGAAAGAGAAAAACAATTAAAAGATATTCTAGAAAAGTATAGAAGCAAAGACGGTTCAAATTACGATTGTCTTGTTCCTATAAGTGGAGGAAAAGATAGTTGTTTTCAGCTTCATATTATAAAAAAAGTGTATGGGTTAAAACCGCTGGCAGTAACATTTAGCCACAATTGGTTTTCAGAAACTGGAAAGTATAACCTTTGGAACATACTTGAAAAGTTGAATATTGATCATGTAATGTTTACTCCTAATAGAGATATCGTAAATAAACTCGCTAAAAAATCAATCAATAAAATAGGAGATCCTTGTTGGCACTGTCATACTGGCGTAGGATCTTTTCCATTGCAAATAGCAGTTAAATATAAAATTCCTCTTCTGATCTGGGGAGAATCGATATGTGAATCATCTGGAAGAGCGAGTTATAATAATCCTGTGAGAAAATATGATAGAGATTACTTTGTTAAAGTATCTGCAAAATTATATCCTGAAGAAATGATTGGCGATGGAATAAATAAGCAAGATTTGATTCCTTTTCAACTTCCCAGTTGGGAAGAAATAAACTCTGTTGGTATTGTAGGAATTCATTTAGGTGATTTTATGTTTTGGGATGATGAAAGACAAGTCGAATTTTTAAAAAAAGAATATGGTTGGAAAGAAGATTATGTTGAAGGAACTTATAAAGGATATAAAAGTGTAGAATGCATAATGTCTGGAGCGCATGATTATACAAAATTTTTAAAAAGAGGATTCGGTAGAACAACAGATCATGCAAGCCAAGATGTTCGCACAGGCCTGATGACTCGAGAAGAGGCTTTTGAATTAATAAAAAAAATAGATCCTGCAAGACCGGATATAATGGATTATCTTCTTGAAGTAACAGGAATGACTGAAAAAGAATTAGAGACTGCAATTAAATCTCTGAGAGATGGAAAATCAAAAGAACTTAAATTATAAATCGTGAAAAAAATGAACCAAAAAAAACTTTATTTGCTAAGTGCTACGGAATCGATAAAACTAATAAAATTAGGCAGAATAAGTTCTAAAGAATTAGTTGAAAGTTGTGCTACTCAAATAGAAAAGAACGATAAAAAAATTCATGCTTTGGTGATGTACAATAAAAATAATGCGATTCAAACTGCAGAATATATTGATAACAAAATAAAAGAAGGAAGCAATGTGGGAATGTTATGTGGTATTCCTGTGGCCATAAAAGATATATTTAATACATTAGATTTTCCCACTCAACATGGCAGCAGTATACGCAAAGGGTATACTCCTGGAAATGACGCCAGAGTGGTTTTCAGACTTAAACAAGAAAATGGAATAATTATTGGTAAAACAGTTACAGCTGAATTTGGAGTACACTATCCAGGTCCAACTGTTAACCCTCATGATTTTAAACATTCTCCAGGAACATCTTCAAGTGGTTCTGCAGCAGCAGTTGCATCTTTTATGGTTCCTCTTGCTTTAGGCTCTCAAACTGCAGGATCGACACTTAGACCTGCTAGTTATTGTGGTATATACGGATTTAAACCATCATTTGGACTAATACCTAGAACTGGAATGTTGAAAACTACAGACACTTTGGATAATGTTGGTTTAATGGCTAGAACAATAGATGATTTGGAGCTGCTTTTCGATGTTGTAAGAGTTTCAGGAATAGATCATCCTCTTTCTAATATATTAACTTGCAAAAAATCATCTAGCAATTGGAGGGTGGTTTTTGTACGGTCTTCAAAATGGCATTATGCAGAAGAATACGCCAAAAATGCTATTTTGGAATTCATTTCAAAATTATCAAAAGATAAAAATATAAATATTGAAGAAAAAGAATTACCTGAAGAGTTTAATAAAGTGCATGAAATACATGAAAAAATATATTGCAAAGAATTAGCTTATTATTTCAAGGAGGAATATGATTGTGAAAAAGATAAACTAAGTGAAGTCTTTATTGATATGATTGAAAAAGGAAGAAAAATAAATTTAGATGAATATAATTTACTATTATTTGAACAGAATCAGATAAGAGAGAAATTAAGTAAATTTTTTGAAGATAATCAATATGATGTTATAGCAACATTAACAACTGGTGGAGAAGCTATGAGTGATTTGTATGAAGCTGACAGACCTGATTCTTGTTTAATATGGACTTTTTGTGGCGCTCCATCTATGAGTCTTCCTGCATTTATAGGACCTAATAAATTGCCATTTGGAGTACAAATTATCAGCAAAAGAAAAACAGATAAAGATTTGATAAGTTTTGCACGATACTTAAAAAACAATGATTATATACTTGATGTGATTTATCCAAAAAATCTTGAAGATTAATTCAAGAAGAATTTTCTTTTTTTGTTCTATAAATTATTGAAAATAATACAATGGAGAGAATGACGATTATAACAGATAGTTTTGTTATTTTAAATCCTATTATGTTGATTACATACAAAATTGCAGGAATTAATGCTGAGCTTACAATCATGCCTAATATGATTCTTTCTATCATATCAAAATTGAAGTTCAGCATTATAAAATACCCTGGTAATATTAAGTAAAAGAAAACTGCAAACAAAAGAGAGAATATTCCTTTTGCACTTGTTTCAGTAAATATTACTCCTGCAATTCCTAAGATTAATAGAATTAGTGCGCAGTATCCTAAAACTATCAATTCGTTTTTTTGTGGAAGCTTCATTTTGTTTTTGCACCTCTTTCTATTTTTAAGATTGCCATTTCATCATTGTTCCAAGCAACTTTGTGGTCTTTGCTCAAACTTTGATTCAAAAAGAAAGCCACACAAGGGTCATAATTTGTTCCTTTGTATTGAACAACAACGTAATCGAAAAAATTAAGAGGAACATATGAAATAGATTGATTATACTTAAACGCTTCTTTTGCTTCTTCATAATCAAAAGGTTTTACATATGTGAAGCTAGAGATTCCTGTTCTTTCTTTCAAATATCTTCCACTCCCAGCAAATTCTCCATTGCCCCAATGCCCTGCAAATTTATCTGGAAATTTTCCAGAGCATAAATTTTGAAAATTATATTGCATTGCTTCAGGATTGGGCAAAACTATTCCTTCCATAAATGGACGTTCTCCAAACATAGAAAATTCATGAAAGAATCCATTGAGATAAAAAACTTTGCTATTTTGTGGAGTATTGTCTCGAATCCATTCTATGCTCTGCCATTTTGCATCATTAACAAATGTGTTGGAATCTATACTGGAAAGGGAGGCATATGTAAGTGGGGCTGAAAAATAAATTATTCCTAAAATTAGCAACATAAATACACCTTCTGAAAATTTTTTGGTTTTCTGGTTTTTGAATAAAAGACAATACAGAAGATAAATTCCGAAAGCAGGAAATAAAGATAGGATTGATAATCCATTAAACAATTGTCTAGAGACTCTGTTAGCATCTATTCCGATATAGTTGCTGAAACCAATTGCAATTAAATAGATTGAAAACATCAAAAATATTTTTTGCTGAACACTCCATTCTTTTTTGATTGTTTTTATTAACAAGTAAAATAAGCCTATAAATCCAAGAAGATTAAGTGTCATTCCAAATCTAGGCTCAGGCCAATAAGATGGATATTGAGATGGATTTCCAAATTTAACTAGTACTTTTAGATTTTCTGAAAAACCTAAAGAAAGATGTCCTTCTTTTGTTATTGGATAAAAATATGTGAAAAAAGGTATAAAGATTAGTGAGGCTATTAATGCAAAAATAATATATTCTTTACTAAACTTATTCTTCCACGCAAAATAAAACCAAACGCAAAAAAAGAAAGGAAGATATAGAAAAAATTCAACGAAATGAGAGAGCCATTGGGAAACTGCGAAAATTCCTATGATTGCTGCGGAGAGATATATTTGTTTTTTTGACAGTTCTTTGTTGAACCACATCAACAAAAAGAATAAAGCAGCTGGAACGAACAAAAAAGAATATTGATCATATTGAAATCCTATGAATAATTGAAAGAGCCACTTTGCTTCAGGAAACGAAGCTAATGCTGCGCAAATTAGTGCTACTTTAGTGTTGAAAATCTTTCTTGTTAACAAAAAGACAGATAAAATAACTAAAACCGAAACGAGATGAGTTATAATTGTTGTAGTTTGATATGGAGATAAAGATGTTAATTTTGTAAAGCTGGCAATAAATAGAAAATAAAAGACAGGTTGTATTGTGAGAGATTTCTCTACTCCCATTATTCTGTATGGAGGATTATATCTGGCATCTTCTGAATCATAAATGTACTTAGCATAACTTGTTCCAGCAAAAAGGTCAAAAGAAGTTATTATAGGGGGCATATTTTTATCGAGATTACCTTGATTAAAAGGAAAATTTCTAACAACTAGACCTCCAACTGCCAAGACTATTAAAAGAATTATTAAAATATTTTCTTTCTTCATTTTTCTGCAAATCCTCTCCAGCTATTTTTATTTCTCCAAGAAATGCCAATGTTTTTTAGTTTAGCGTCTTTAAACCATTTCTCAAATTCTGATTTTGTATAATAATTTGATATTGGAGCTAGCATTTGGTCAAAAATTATGGAATGAACAACATCAAATCCTAGATTAAATAGATATACTAAGAAATCAAATTGAGGAAGGAAGTTTTTCTTTTTATTTGATGTTGCTTTGTCGATTGTAGAATAAATGAACATTATAGGATACATAAAAACTGTGATTATTAATGCCAGTGCATGATTCAATTGCAATGGAAGTTTTGATAGTATTTTTTCTCTAATGGGATTCACTATCTTTAAAAGGAAATTATTTTCTCTTCCATAAACCCATGCAGATATGTGTGCATTATTTTTCAAGAGATTAACTAAGCAATTAAATCCGTTCTGAGGCTTTGGTAAATGGTGCAGAACACCTATGGAATAAACATAATCGAATGTTTTTTCTTTGAATGGAAGATGGTAAATATCTGCTTGAATGATGCTAACCCGATCAAGATGTCTTGTATTATTAAATGCGACATCAACCGCTTCGCTTAAGTCAATTCCAATAACTTCCGCTCCAAATTTTGAAGAGAAGAATACATGTCTTCCAGTTCCACAACCAGCATCTAAAACAAGCTTATTTTTAAAAAATTCCTTTTTAACAGGAGATATCCAATCAAGAAACTGATTTTCGTATGAACTGTGAAGCTGAGAAAAATTCTTCCATTCATATCCGAAACCTTCCACTGTTTTGATAAATTTATTTTTTTTTATCTCGCGCTCATCTTTCCAAGGGAAATAAATATTGTATTTTAAAAAGAAGTTTTTATATTTTCTCAAAAAATTTGTTTCTAACTCTTCTGGGAGCAATCTAGGAACTCCGTTTATTATAAAGTACTTTTTTTCACATTTTTTACAAGACAAAATCCCATCTAATATTTCTTTATTTTCTTCTGCGAATACTTTTATGGCCAGATTAGACTTGCATTTTATACAAACAATTTGTTTAATCAGATATCGCTTCATTTTTTGCCTCATATTTATAGACTTGTGCAAATAATCCTGCAATAATTATCAGCATAGGAATCATCCAAGATGAGATGTTTAGATTTATTCCCAAAAGTCCAATGTAGTAACTCGATATACTCGTAACAGTTAAACTCACTGCAAAACCAATGATAAATCTTTCTAAAAAACTAAGCTCTTTTTTCCAATAATAAAGAAGACTAAAGCCAGGAAGAATGAACAAATAATAAAATGATGCTTCCATTTTAATTATGTTGGTTATTGATTCCTTAAAAAATAGTATTTTTAAAAGAATAAATATTACTACAACTGTTATTGCTAGAATCTTTACATCATCCACTAATTCACCTAAGTTATTATTCTCTTTTGTCATTTTTTATATGCTTCTTGCTTTAATGCAATCTTCTCCTGGCTTGTTGTTTTTTAATATTATGCTTAAATCATTCTGATGTACAATTTCTAGTTGAGAATAGTTTAATAAGCTATTTGCGATTATTAAATTGTATTTCGCAAGTTCAGGATATCTAGAATATTTATCAATCACAAAATAATTCATTGAACAAATATCTGTATCTTTATCTGATGTTAAACTAGGATTTTCGTGAGCTTTCAATGAAAAATTGAACATTCCAATTTTAGATGGGAGGCCAGCACCATATTCTGAATACATCCAAGCTTTATAATTTCTTTTTATAATTCCTTGTTTTAAAGAGTTGACAAAATCTTCAGTTTGCATCCGCACGGCCGGCCTTTTTGAATTTGCAACAAGAGCGAACTGATCGTAAAAATCTCCATACGAATAAAATACAATTGAATTTAC
>CAYHXI010000044.1:0-3881 GCA_964360565.1 uncultured Methanosarcinales archaeon
TTCATTGTGGTGCTCCGGAGGGTGATGATTTTTCTCTTTCTTTACCTTTTTTAATGCCGTAAACTGTACTCACTGCAAGTGCAATCGCGGAAATTAATATTAAATATGCATTTCTCTCTTGAGTTTTATTATCTTCTCCTTTTTTTTGTGTATCTTCTGCATATTGTGGAGATGCTCTTACTTCTTGAAGTTTGTTCTCTAACGTTCTTGTGTATTCTTCTCTGAAAGCAGAGTAGTGTTCTAATGATGAAGGATTCTCGATAAGAAGTTCATTATTTTCTAAACGTTTAACTTCGTAAACAATGGCCGCTTCTTTGTTTATTGTTGGGTAAGTTCTGGCGGTTACTGTTGAATGTGCCATGGCTCCGAAAATTCCCCCTAGACTAACTATTGCAATTCCCCTTGCCACCTTCTCTCCCAAACTCATTTTGTTATTTACCATTTTTAGTTTCCTCCTGAAGTTGTTTGAACTTGTTTTCTATTTCCTGAACCATATACATAAAGACCTGCTAAGTATGAAGAAATCCCCGCTAAGAACAATGCAAATTTCATTGGTTTAGAATCATCTTCTTTTTGTCTTTCTTGTTTCTGGGCAGTGTATTCTGGAGTATTTTTTATTTCTTCAAGTTTTTTATTCAAACTTTCAACATAAAGATATGTGAATTTTGAATACTCTCCCAGAATATCTGTATCTTGAGCCATTAATTTTTTATCAAGTGTAGAAAGAATTTCTCGCTCTATTGTGTTTTCAGTGTCAACTAAAGGAAGATTTTTGTGATATTGATATGTTGAACCATACATAATTCCCGCAAAACCTGCAGCCACTATTCCAAGACCGATTTTTTGCCTCAAACTCATTTTATTATTATTTGTCATTTTTAGTTTCCTCCTGAAGTTGATGAATCTTTTCTTTTTTTTCTGTCTTTTCTTAATAGAGAATACATTGCTCCACCATATAATGCTAGTGAGAGTAAAATAAAATAACAATCCTTTTCACCAGATTCATTATTTTTCTCATTGTCTTGCTTATCTTTTATGTATTGAGAAGAAGCTCTAACTTCTTCAAGTTTATTTTCTAGTGCGGTTGTATACTCTTCTTTAAACGCAGGATAGCTTTCCAGCAAAATTGTATTCTCAACAAAAAGTTTATTGTTTTTTAAAAGATCTAGTTCATAAACAATTTTTTGTTCTTTATCTAGCACAGGATACCTTCTCGCCCCAGTAACTGTTAAGTGAGTGACGCCTCCTAAAAATCCCACTAATCCTAATACTGCAACTCCTGCTAATACTTTATCTCCTAAACTTATTTTATTATTGTTTGTCATTCTATCCCTCCAAAATCAATATCTTCTAACCTTTCTTCTAGCATTGTTTAAATATTTTCTGGTTTCAGAGAGTGAAGAACTAAAATAGTAAAAGACAAAAGTAAGTTATTAAATAGTTTGTCTTTTACAATTTAGTTGAGGCTAACCATTATGCTTTATTATTGTCCTCAACTAAAAAACAGCAACATTTAAATACCAGTCCATCTAATGAACTAATTAGTCCACTATGAGAACTAACATACTTTCGTTTATTTTAAACTCGAACAACAGAAAAAATATAGCTTTGGCTTTATTCGATTACCCTGATAGATTATGGAGCTGCAGTTCATTAGAAGATGCTGTAAAGATGCCTCATGCAACAGTATTTAGAACTATAAAAGGATTGGTTGATTTTGGAATATTAAAAACAACAAAAGTAAATAGAAGAGATTTAGTTTATCAACTTGCAAAAGAGTCTCCAATATCTGATGAACTTCACAATGTACTTACTTTTGAAAAAAGAACTGCTAAAATAATGGCTCAAAAATTAGTTGATGAATTAAAGTTAGATAAAATATTTGCTATTCTTCTATACGGCTCAGCAGTTAGTGGAAAAATGAAGTCAGATAGTGATATAGATGTTTTATTTGTTCTAAATAAAAAAGATGAAGAATTGAGAAGAAAAATAAATGATACTGCTGCTCAATTATCTGTGAAATTCAATAAAACAATTTCTCCAGTTGTATTAAGCATGGAAGAATTTAAAAAAGAACAAAAAAAACAATTTCTCCAATCGGTTGAAAATAACTTGGAGGTATTGTATGGAGAAACGCCATTTTGAGCAGGCAAAAATTTGGTTTGATGGAGCAAACTATATCGCAAATAGTGATAAAGAAGGAAGCGATAAATACGCTGTAGCTGTTGCAATGACTGTTCATTCTATAATTAAGGCAAATGATGCATTAACATTTAAGTTTCTTCACTCAACTGCAAGAAGACATGATGAAGCTAGACGACTTTTTGAAGATTTAATAAAACAAAATTTTGTAAAATCAGAATATGCTGACTACAAACAAATAATTCAGGAAGCAATAGACAACAAAGCAAAGTCAGAATACAGAGGTGCTTATTTTAGCAAAGCAGATTTTGAAAGCCTTAAAAGAAAAGCTGAAAAATTCTTGAAAATGGCTGGAGAGATTATTAAATGATTGCTTACTGGCGAAGTTAATTAGTATTTTCTTACTTTTTTTCTTGCTTTGCTTAGATGTTGTTTAGTTTTCTGCACAGAAATCGCAAACTCATCTGCTTCTTTTTCATCACAATCTTTGCAATAATCGGAAAGTCCGAAGTAAGACAACGGAGAAGCAAATCTCATGATGCCTGCAGATAGTCTATTCAGAGAAGTTTTGTGCTTGATATGGCCGAGTTCGTGTAGAATTACTGCTTCGGTTTCTTTAGAACTCAAAATTTCAAACATGCCTACAGAAACAAATATGTTTTTTGCAATGGTGAATGCAATCGGATGCGAATCGTCTATTACAAACATTTTGACTTTTGTTGCGTAGATTTTGTTAAATTGCGAAACTGTTTTGTTTTTGATTTCTTTTTTCGCAAATCTTTTGACGTAGATGAGAGGAACTATAAAATATCCGGCTGCAAAAGTGGAAAAGATAATTAGTGGAGAAACATAAATCAAGAATTTACTTATCGCCAGCCCACACAGAGCCAGTAGCCCATTAATTATGCTCATCGAGCAGTTTACTCCATTTGCGAACAAAACCAGAGGAATTAAAAGAAATACTAAATGTGCATAAACAAATAAATAATTTCGTTTAGCTTTCCATTCGTAAAAGCTGTAAAAAGCAAGAGTTAGAGAAGTAAATATGATTATCCACATACTGGTGTTTGTTAAAAATTCGTAAGGGTGCTGAATCATTTTTTCTTCGCAAACCTCTCTTCAAAATATGCTGTTGCTGTTTCTCCAAAGCTTTGGATTAATTTGTTAACTGTTTTTTCAACCACAGATGCTTCAAAGCGTTTTTTGTTTGTTTTAGGAGAATAAATATATCGAACTCCTCCTCTGGCTGTTTCTATTTTTCTTTCAACAATTTTTTTATCATGCAAACGGTCGAGAAGCACTGCAACAGAGCTTAATGCGAGCTTTCTTTTAATTTTTAATTTGTCGTATATTTCTCTCACTCTTAGTTTTTTATCGGGCCAGAGTTTGCCAAGTATGTCTCTCTCTAAAGGACTGAGTATAGAATCAAAGTTAGTTAATTTATCCCTCATGAAGCATCAGTATACCGAAAACTATAAATACTTTACTGTTTTTGTAACACTAAACTTTTCTTAAAAAGAAAAGTTTAATCAAAAGAACAGATAAAAATACAAAGGTGATAACATGATGGAAGAAATAACTGGAGAATTTGCAAGAAGCTGTCCAATGATGGGTGGAAGCAGTGGAATGATGGGTTATGGTGCAGGAGGAGTTTTCGGAAGCGCACTCTGGCTTGTTTGGTGGCTAGTCTTTGTTGCACTCACAGTCTGGGTTGCAAGATGGGTCTGGTTCAAAGCAGG
>CAYHXI010000044.1:3981-10314 GCA_964360565.1 uncultured Methanosarcinales archaeon
ACTTGGATTATTTTATTGATTGTTGCAGCAGGTTTACTATATTGGATGACTTCTGGAGAATCATCAAAACCTTATGCGGTTGCAGTTCCTCCTGAACAAATAGTTCATTGGCATGCAGATGTTGAATTAGAAGTCTGCGGCAAAATAAGAGACGATTTATTGAAGATAGATTTTGAAGCCACAGGAAGAGGCACTCATTTGTTGCACACTCACGGAGACAATAAAGTGCATATTGAAGACAGAGTTATTTGGAATAAAGAAGATATTGCTTTAGGAAAATTCTTCGATGCTGTCGGGCTAAAATTTTCGGAATCAAAACTTCTAGATAAAACTAACGGCGACGAATGCACTGCAGGACAGCCAGGTAAAGTAAAAATGTTCTTGAACGGAAAAGAAAACACAGAATTTAGAAATCATGTATTAAGAGATGGAGATAAGATAAAGCTTGTGTTTGATTAACCCCACAATCCTAAAAACAATCCAACATATTCTACTACAACATACAGCCAGATTAAATAAAGCACAACAGCAGTTATAAAAACAATCAACGCAAGATTTATTATTTTATTTCTCTGTCTCTTTGCTTGGTCTAAAGTGCAGACTCCTTTATGTCTCAAATAAATAATAAATGCAACTAATAACGACAGCACTCCTGCCAATCTAAACAGCCATTTGTACTGGCCGTAAAAAACATCTGCAAGTCCAGAGGCAAAAGAAGCGGTGCTTAATCCAAGGAGAAACAAAATTAGTGGAGTGAAGCAGCACAGCGAAGCAATAAAAGCGCTGATGCTGCTCAATAAAAATACTTCTTTTTTGTTAGGTTGTATTTCACTCATTTCATCACTCTTTTTTATTTCTCAGCACTTTAACAATCCAAAATATCATTCCCAAAACAACCAATATTCCAACTATCTTTGCAGTTGTTGAAGTAAATATTTGAGATAAAATCAATTTATCATTAACATAAGTCAAAGCGTTCATACTCCAAGAAGTATATTCTGTAACTTTTCTTTCTAAAATTGATGTGCCTCCATAACTCAGCATTATACCTCCCACTAAGATTAAAAATGCTCCTCCAACAATATTGTAAACGTGCGTTATAATTTCTTTGCCGAGTAATCTAAATCTAAGATGTCCTTTTGCAGCAAATTTCTGCAAGTCAAATCTGTCTGAGAAATACGCAACAATCATCAAAGGAAGAGTAACACCCAGTGCAAATGCTCCCATAAACAAAATTCCATTAACTGGACTAAATTGCGACGACATGAATATTATGCTTCCAAGCACAGCTCCCAAGCAGGGGCTCCATCCAAAGCCGAAGAAAAATCCTAATAAAAAAGTACTTAAGAAACTTTTGTTAGATGGTTTGTTGGAGTTGGAATCATGTTTTACTTGAAAATTTAAAAAAGAAAAGTTGATGTTAAACAGCAGAAGAATTCCGAACAAAGTTATAAAGATTCCACTTAATATTGCAATCGTCTGCTTTTGAGAAAAAAAGAAGTTGAAAATAAGGCTGGATAAAATTCCTAAAATAGTGAAAGATACAAACAATCCTAATCCGAATGAAGCAGTCATTACAGTGGCTCGTTTTCTTTCTTTAAACAAAAAAGAAAAGTAAGCCGGCAGAAGAGCGAATCCGCATGGAGAGATGAAGCTGATTATTCCTGCAATAAATGCAATCAAGAAATTTATTGCAAGTGCTCTTTGCTGTTGATATTCTTGAATTTTAAGAAGACCTACAGGTATGCCTTCGTTTTCTTCATGTAATTCATTAGTCTCATGTGCATAGACTACTGCACTCGAGATAAATGTGAATAATAAAAAAGATAAGAACATTAAATTTTTCTTCATTACTTTACATAATTTGTAATAGTTTAAATATTTTTTGTTTTGATTTGCGAAAGTTTTAAATAGTTGAAGCTTTACATGAGTTGTAACACTTATAAAAAGATTAATTTTATATACTGGCAGAAAAAACATAAAGCAAAAGGAGAAACTAAAATGGATTTAACACATAACATCGAAGCAAAGAAAGATCCTGAAAACAATCTTTTAAGCTGGGCGATTCTAATCGCAGCAGTATTAATAATATTCAACCAAATATTAATCTTTCAAATTAATTCTTCTTTAGGACCTGGATTTGTAGGTTCAAGTTCTGTTTCAAATGCGTTCTTGAAAAGTGAAATTGATTTTGCATCGGTGGATCTTTCACAAATACAAAACACTGCTCAATCCGTCGCAGCACTATTTCCACTGAAGAACTTAAAATCATCTGATGATGCGATTAAAACTTTAGTTCCAAGAGGAACGCCAGGGTACGGTCAAGCGATGGGCGTTTCATTTGACGACCCGATAAAATCTTTAGAATTATTGGCAAATTCATATCCTGCTCTCAAAGCGCAAACTCAAAAAAATCCTGAAATTTGGACAAGATATCTTAATTTAGCAACAAAGCCAGTTGGAATATCGTGCGAGTATTGTTGCGGTGTAGGACCTATTGGAGTTACTTCAAAAGGAGAAATAACTTGTGGTTGCCAGCACGCTCCAGCATTGCAAACAGTAACTATGTGGCTGATGGCAAACACTAAAATGAATGATGCAGAAGTTTTGCAGGAAGTTTTGAGATGGAAAACACTATTTTTCCCTCAACAAATGGTAGGAATGGCTTTACAGTTAGCAGGGGGAGATTCGTCTTCACTGCAGAATGTTCCTGGAATGGTTGGTGGATGCTAATATAGTCAGTAGTCAGTAGTCAGTCTTATGTCGTAACGACGAACGAAACACGAATTACGACAAACTAAAATTAGAGGAGGATAATAACATGGAAAAAAATGTAGTATTGGCAATTGTGCTAGGAGCACTTGTTATAATAGCAGGACTTCAAGCATTTCAGTTATTTGGTTTGAAAAGCAAGATAAGCTCAGGAAGCGTTCAAACAGTTTCAGGATCGAATGCACCTGCAGCAGGACAAGGAAGCGGAGCAAGCCTGCCAAGTAATTTGCAGAACTTACCATCGATGGTTGGTGGATGCTAATATAGTTGGTAGTGAGTAGTCAGTCGTATGTCGTAACGACGAACGAAACACGAATAACTACTAACTAAAGCAGGGGTGAATAAATTGAGCAAAATCAATCGATTTGATACAAACAAGATATGTATTTGTTTAGTAGTAGTGTTACTTGCGGTTTTGCTAGCGAATGTTTATCTTCTTAATTCAATTCAACAAGGTTCAACTCCTCAAGAAAAAGTAATTCCTCCGCTACCGAAAATAGAAATTTATGCATTGATTCCAGACTCATGCTCAGAATGTTTTGATATCGCAACTGTGCTTCCCCAACTTGCTCAATCTACAAAAGCAAATGTTACAAAGCAAGAAGTTGTTAATCAAAAAGATGCTGGTTTGATGATAAAAGAATATGGTGTTAAAACTCTTCCTACAGTGATAATTAAGGGAGAAATAGATAATACTCAATTGTCTAAAGTGTTTGTGAGAGTGAAAGATGCATTAGTTGCAAAAGAACTTCCTCCACCTTATTTTGACTTGGAAAGCAGTTCAGTTAAAGGAAAAGTAAAAATGACTTTAATAGAAAGTGATTGTAAAGAATGTACAGATATATCTTTTTTAGGAAAACAATTATCTGAACAAGCAGGAGTATTCTTTGAAAAACAAGAAAACCTGAAAAAAGATTCTTCTGAAGCAAAAGAATTAATAAAAAAATACAGTTTAAAATCTCTGCCTGCAGCAATATTCTCTCAGGAGATTTCAGCATACACTCAAATTCTTCCTGCACTGGAAAGCATAGCTACAAAAGAAAGCGATGGAAATTACGTTTTAAGAAACAGCCCTCCTCCTTATTATGAACTTGCTTCAAATAAAGTTGTTGGATTAGTAGATGCCTCTTTTGTAGAAAGCTCTGCGTGTGAAAAATGTTTAGCTGGAGAGGAACTTAAAGATATTTTATCTAAAATTCTAGGACTCAAATTCAAAAATGCAAGAATTGTTGATTCCTCCAGCGCAGAAGGAAAAGATATCCTGCGAAAATACAGCATAGAAAAAATTCCAACTGCAATAATTTCTGAAGAAGCAAAAGTTTATCCATCGATGAAAGAATGGGCAGAAGTTGGCAGCGTAGAAAAAGACGGTAAGTATGTTTTCAGAGAATTAGAAATATTAGGCAATGCAGTAGAAGGTAAAAAGTATGTTGTGAATGGAACTATGACTGAATTTTCGAGTTCTATAGAGGAGTTTGAAAAACAATCAAAAAAATAGTCAAACTCCTCATAAGATTTCTTTGAATATCGATGTAAAGGGGTTATTCAAAGCCATCTATAAAGTAAATAGACAAAAATTCAGTCAAGTTATCTTTTGCTTAAGATTGTAAAATAAAAAAGCAAAAGTTAACAGAGATGAATTTGACTAAAGTAGAATAACCCTAAAAAGTAAAGTTTATAAATAACTCAGAGCTCAACTTATATAATGGTTGCTTTTAAACTCGTAATAGGATTAAAGGACGGCAAGTGCGTCCAGAAAGGATTGCAGGAGCCTCAAGCTAGTGTCCTTGTCGGTAAAAAAATAGGAGATAATATTGCTGGGGAGTCAATAGGCTTAGATGGATATGAATTCAAACTTACTGGCGGAAGCGATTTCTGTGGATTTCCAATGAGACCAGATGTCCAAGGCTTTAACAGAAAAAGAATATTATCTATCGCTGGAACTATTGGAGTTGGAGGATATTACGCTAAAAAGAGAGGAGGGAAAGTAATCACAAAAAAAATAGGTAAAGGAATTAAAATCAGAAAAACCGTCTGCGGAAATACAGTTAGTGATAAAACCGCTCAAGTTAATCTCAAAGTATTAAAAGAAGGCGCGCAGCCGATTGTTCATGAGCCTTCGAAAAAAGAATAAAATAAACTTTTCTTAGAAAGAAAAGTTTAATCAAAAGAACTGAAAATTTTATAGGTGATGGAATTGAATAAACTTATTTATGTTCTTTTAATTGCATTATTTTTAGTGCTGGCCTCTTGTACAAATAAATCTGAAGAGGCTGTTCAGCAGGTAAACAAAACACTTTCTGAAGTTCAAGTTAAAGAAACAGTGCTTGAAACAGTGAATACAACAGAAAAAAAAATAAATGCAGAAGATCCTTTTCTAAATGCTACAGTGCATGATTGCGCACTATTTTCTAGAGAAGATGGACAGAAATACTGCGGGTTTCCAAGACAAGGTTCAGAAAAAACAGAGTTTTCATGCCAGCAAGCATTCTCTACTGGAGGTCATCCTCCTTATGACCAAATAGGAATTAAGATATTAACTTATGGAAGCTCAAATGAAGCAAAAGAAAAGTTTGTTATAGATACTTTTACACTTCAAGGAACAAAAACAAAATCTTATTTATCTGTTTCTCAAACAGGCCACAATCAAAGAATAGCAGAATTCTACAAAGGCAAGAAAGTAGTCAGAATAATCGAAGTTCCAAGTGGCTCATGCAGCGGATTTGATGACTTAGTTAAAATGGCTTATGTTAGGGCTTAATGGTAGGTGGTAAGTGGTCAAGGGTCTGTGGTAAATGGTTTGTAATTTTTAATTTGTAGTGATGATCGATTTATTTTCTTTTCCGCTTGCCAGAATTTTGTGCATGATGTTTTTCAAACTTAGCGAATTCCACCAGTTTTATACTGGTGGTTTACTAACGTAAACCAATTAGATGGAATTCGCTAATTGCTCAAGAACCACTAGTTGTTCGGTGTCGAAGTTCAAGGCTGATTGCCTCTCACATGCCACCAGTCTTTGACTGGTGGTTCTTGACATGTTTTTGCAAGCGGGAATTTCAGCAGCTCTTCGAGCTGAGAATTATGAATTGATATTTGTGCCGTAGGCACCTCTTGTTTCCGCAGCCAAAGAAATTGAATACTGCATCGAAGCTGAAGTTAGAGGCTGTGGTAAAAAAGAATATGAAACTAAAAAACAAACCAATCACCTAAACCTGAACTTTTGTGTCACCTAAACGCCACCAACGGAATATATTGATTTTCTCCTGCTTTTTGCCATCCGCCCCATGTGCAGCTAGCTGTTAAAGTGCAGTTTGGACGGTCGGGGCATGGACAGCTCTTGCTTTGACCGCAGGGAACAGGTCCGCATGGGCTTTGGCATACTGGAACTGCTCTATTAATACTAATAGTTGGTTCTCCTGTTGAGAAATACAAACAAGGTCCTCTTTGTAATCTTCCTGGAAGACCGATTGATGCTCCGCTGACGCATTTTTCTTTGTTAAGCTCAGCCATTATTTTTGCATCATGATTTGGTTTTTGAAGACTGAATCCTTGAGGAACTGC
>CAYHXI010000045.1:0-8011 GCA_964360565.1 uncultured Methanosarcinales archaeon
AAAAAAGTAAATAAAAAAAAATAAAAAAAAAGTCGACTTAATCGTCGTCTTCGCTTCTTAGTTTGCTGAATCCTATTACTAGGCCTACAACAACTAACAATGCTACCAATACTAAGAGTACAACTTCCAAAGCTTTTCTCATCTTTGAAACATCTGGTGTACTATCTTCAACTACTGGAGCTTGTGCTGCTGGAGTTGATACAACTGGAGCAATAACTGCTGGCTTTACTTCTTCGCAAGCGCTGTTTGCTTCAATTCGTACGTCTCTAACTGCTGACAATTTCTGTCTTCCTTCGGAAAACTCAACGTCAACTTTCAAAGATACTACTCCTGCTTTGGTGCATTTTGGAACTCTTAAGAACAGTTCTTCTGTTTCTTTTTCGTCCTCAGACTTTACTCTGTCTAAATATGCACTTTGTGAAGCTAAGTCTCCCAATGATGCTGTTACTTTGACATCTCTTTCGTCTTTCTCTCCTTTGTTTTGGAGTCTTGCTTTAACAAGCAATGCGTCTCCTGCTCTTACTGAGCTTCCTGGAGATAATAGGACATCTTCAAGTCTTAATATGTGTCTTGGGACGTCTATTGACAATGAGTAATCCCAGTTTAATGTTGGTCCATTTCTGTCTGAAAGAACTAACCTTAATTTGTAATTGTCTTTTTCAAGGTTTTCTGGAAGCTTTAATGTTAATTTCTTGACGTATTTTCTTTGATCAGATACTGAGAATGCAGCAGTTGATGCTGAAATTCTTTCAACGTCATTGTATTCATATCCAGATAGGAATGCTTGCAATTCTAGATTGTCTGCATTTCCATACGCAACCAATTCGATTCTTACTTCTAACTGGTCATTTCTTTGTACGCTCAAACTTGTTGACTGCCATGGATTTAATTCCACGCCGTTTACTTCAACTTTGTCTAAATTAACAGGCACGCTTTGTGCTGTTACGGAGAGTGCTAGAACAACTAATACAAGCAAAACTGCTCCTAAACTTCCTAAAAATTTTGTTTTATTCATTTTTGGTATACCCCCAATAATAATTTATTTTTTTTGCAAAAATCTTGAACTTAGTTCAATGTTACTACCCTAGAGTGCGGTTGGTATTTAAATCTTTCGTTTTGTTGTTACTCCGGAGGGGAAATGGAGTGTGGTCGGTAGTGGGTGGTCTGTGGTCTGTAGAAGTCTACTGGTTGACTAAAACCACTGACTACAGACTACTGACTATTGACTACCTGCATCCAAAACTAATATAAACCTTCCTAAATTCCATCTATATATGTTACGTCAACCAATCGTTTCGGTTTTAGGTCACGTCGACCATGGTAAAACTTCTTTGTTAGATAAAATTAGAGGAACTGCTGTTGCATCAAAAGAATCTGGAGGAATCACTCAATCGATTGGAGCTTCAATAATTCCTGCGGATGTAATAAAAAAGATATGCAAAGATTTGCTGAACAAAGTTAAGTTATCTTTAACTATTCCTGGGCTTCTAATAATAGATACTCCTGGACATGCAGCATTCATTAACCTTAGAAAGCGAGGGGGCAATCTTGCAGATATTGCCATATTAGTAATAGATATCAATGAGGGTTTGATGGCTCAGACTATTGAATGTATTCAAATTCTTAAGCAGTACAAAACTCCTTTTGTAATTGCCGCAAATAAAATAGACCTTCTCGAAGCATGGTTCTCTCATAAAAAACCTTTGCTGGAATCCATAAATGACCAAACTCCTCAAACGACTCAACAATTAGAACTGAAGCTTTATGAAATTGTAGGAAAACTTTTCGAGATCGAACTTCAAGCAGATAGATTTGACAGAGTTTCCGACTATACTAAACAAGTTGCAATTGTTCCTATTTCTGCAAAAACTGGTGAAGGAATTCCAGAATTATTAGTTGTGTTAACAGGTCTTGCTCAAAAATTCTTAGAACAAAGTTTAAAGATTGACGTGAAAGGTCCTGCAAAAGGAATTGTTCTTGAAGTTAAAGAGCAGAAAGGGGTTGGAAAAGTAATTGATGCTGTGCTCTACGACGGCAGTTTAAATGTAGGAGATCAAATAGTTTTGGGAGGAATAGGGGCGCCAATAGTAACAAAAGTCAAAGCTATGTTTCAGCCAGCTCCTTTAGTTCAGATGCAGGACAAAACTAAATTTGAAAATGTAAAGTCTGCAACTGCTGCAACAGGAATACGAATTTATGCCTCAGATATAGAGCAAGTCATGGGTGGAGTTCCTCTTTTTTCTGCAGGAGAAAATCTTGAGCAAATTAAATTAGAAGTTCAGAAAGAAGTAGAGAGTGTATTAATAGATACTCAAGATGAAGGAATTTTTGTAAAAGCAGATACTCTTGGAAGTTTAGAGGCGCTCTCTTATATTTTGAAAGAAAGAAAAATTCCTGTGAGAAAAACTAGTATAGGTCCAATTGCAAAAAAAGATTTGGCGGACGCAAAAGGAATGTTGGAGAAAAATCCTTTATTTGCTGCTATTTTAGGATTCAATATTCCTCCTGCTGAGGAAGAAGCAGAAGGAGTGAAAATAATAGTCCATGACATTATATATAGGTTAGTTGAAGAATATGAATCTTGGAGGGAAGGCAAAAAGAAAAATATTGAGATGTCTGAGCTGGACAAATTAACTAAACCTTGCAAAGTAGAGTTGTTGAAAGGCTATGTTTTCAGGCAGAGCAATCCTGCAATTCTCGGAGCAGAAGTTGTTTTAGGAACGCTGAAAAGCAATACTAAATTGATGAATAAAGAAGGAGTGGTTGTAACAACTGTTAAAGGAATTCAGCAGGAGAAAGAAAGAGTAGAAAAATTAGAGAAGGGAAAACAAGGAGCGATTTCTCTTTCAGGAGTTTCTATTGGAAGACAAATATTCGAGGGAGATATACTTTATTCTGCTATTTCTGAGAATGAATTTAGAAAATACAAAGAATTCAAAGAATATTTATCTGAGCATGAGAAAATAATATTTAGAGAAATTTCTGAAATTATGCGAAAGAAGAATCCTGTGTGGGGAGTGTAGTGGGTGGTCTGTAGTTTGTAGTTGGTCGTGCGGAAGATTTATTAACGATTGTTCAATTTTAGTATTTAATGGGTCTAGAACAATTATTGCCTGGTGGACTTTACAAAGCGGTGGTTAGAGAGTGTGATAATAATGAATCAAGATCAAATAGTAAAGTAACGAAATGTGCAGATGATGTTTCTAAGAAACTAATTTCAGGAGCTTTTGAAATGGTCAGGGATTTAAACTATCTTATATTGCCTGGAATTATTTTTTCAGATAAACTCGAATCTAATAACAAAGCTTTAGGAGTTGCACTATTTTCTGCATATTATGTTGCAATAACTTATGGGGCTCCTTTATTTATCAGAGGATTGAATTGTATTAGCAACAAATTATAGAATAAACTAACTAGTTTAGAAAATAAAACTAAGAATTAATCCGTCTCCACAAACTTATAATTTTCTAAATATTCTTTGAAACAGAACTTCACGATCGCTTCAACTTTTCCTTTTCTGGAGTGGTCTAAAGCAGAAATATATTCGCTTCTTCTCTTGTTGTTTATTGCCAAAGGCATCAGTCCTTTATTTAAGAGAAGCCAATTAATTAAAAATCTTCCAACTCTTCCATTTCCATCGACAAATGGGTGAATTATTTCAAACTGTGCATGGCTTTGAAATGCAACTTCAAAGTCATCAACGTTTCTAAATGCAGATTTCATCCATACTAATAATTTTTCTATTTTTTCTTCAACAAAAAGGTAAGATGCAGTGTAAACGTCTCCAATGTAGTTTTGAACTTTTTTGTAGCTTCCTAAAGTTTCTTCAGACTCTATATTTTTATTAACTCTCTTATGCATCTCAAATAAATCTTCTTTTGTTGGAAGAGCTGAGAAATGATTTTCAAGATAATTCCATGCATCTAAAAGATTTATTGCCATAAAAATTTCTTTTTTAGAGTGGCCTTTTGGAACCACTTCTTCAAAAAGAAAGTTATGTGTATCTTTAACAGACAAAGTGGAGCCTTCTATTGAGTTGCTGTTTGCTATGAAATTGCTGAGAAATCTTTGTTTTTCTTTTTCTTTAGAAAATTCATCCAAGCTTTCTAAATGTTTTTTATATGCATCAGACGCATCCTTCATTTTTTTATGTTCCACATATGAAAGTTCTTCTTTAAAATCAGTTAGAATCCAATCTTTGTTTTCATGAGATAATTTCATGCATTCAAATTCTTCATTTAAGATTGGTCTTTTTGGTCCTATGTATTTTATTGTTTTTTGGACTACTTTGTTTTCTTCTCGTATACTTTCAACCAAGTAAAGATAGTCTTTTCCATTAATATTTTTTGTCACTATGCTGACCATATTTTATATTTAACCACTACCAATATATAAATCTTTCGTCTATAATTAGAATAATATGTGTTATTTTGGTAATACTTAACCACTACATTTTTTGAACATAGACTTGTTTGTATGTTAAATTATTGCTTTATGACATCACAACAAATACGCTCTATCTTGTTTCATCTGAAAAAATTCGGCAATTGCATCATATCCTTTTTCTTTATTTACTTGACGTTTCAATTGCAAAAATGAAGACAATTCATATTGGTCTACAACAGAAAGGTCATAATATTGTTTGAGAAAGATATGAACTGCTTCTGGAGATGAGTTGAAGCTATTCTCAGGTCTTTGAGTGATAAGATTGATTTCTTCTAGTTTGCAGATTAATCTTCTAAGCTGTACTTTTTCAGAAAGCTTAAGCTCCAATCCAGTGTATCTTTTGATTCTATAGCGGATGACATTTATTGTATGCCAAAGTATGTCATTCGCTATTAGCCAAAGACATCTATTTGTCTAATCATTTATGTCTTTGGCTATATCTAACGCATCGAGATATTCTTCTTGAACATGTTTCTCATTTAAAACTAATTTCATATCCATTTGCTTTCAAAGAATTTATTTTGAACTCATTGCCTTGGTATTGTCCTGTAAGTTCGATTGATTCTTTATTATTGATTTTTGAATCTATTAATGCCTGAGCTTTTGATAATTTTCCTTCGCTGTTATCAAAAAAATCAGTACTTGCTAATATTGCTCCTTCATCAGTTTGAAATGCCATGTAGATTGATGCGGTATGATAATCAGCAAAAGATACTATCGTATGCCAAGGTACTTCTTGCTTTAACTCTGAAGAAAAGCTCATTGGTATTCCTGTTAACACTTGGTACTTTGATTTCTGTTTTTCATCTCCATATTTATAAAAAATACCTTTTTTTTGTCGCACACTTTCTCTATGATTTTCTAAATCACATCCACTCATAATAGCAATAGAAGCAACCAATGCACAAATTGTCATTGTTTTCATTTTGTTCTCCAGCACCTCTTAGAATATTTGATAAAATAATTATTTAACTTCTACTTCTGTTCCTAAGCTTTGTCCTGGCATTCCTCTTTCGAATACTACTGAGACTGCTCCTTTGTTGCCGTGAGCACGAGAAACTTTTCCATTTATTTGCTTAGGTTCTTTTCCGGGAGAGCTCCACACTGCGGTTTTGCCTAGCAAAGCTTTCGCTTTATCTCTAGTATCGACGCCGTCGAGCTGAATAATCATTTGATTATGCTTTTTTCTTCGGTGGCTTCCACGAAAATTAACTATTGTTCCTACCATAACATCAATAAGTAGGGGTTTATTTAAAAAGATTACTGAATAAGTCAATAATTGTTCTTTTTCAAATCTAATTCTTTTCTAACTTTATCGTAATATTTATGGTCTCCTAAATGAAACTCTATGTATATTGAATTTTTTACTTTGACAAACAAAATTCTGTATTCTGTGTTTGATATGCTGAAAGGATAACGAAAAGTAAGGAGTTCGTTTAATTTCCAGTTTTTGTATTTTTTATCCGACCCGACAAATATAGGTTGTATGTTTTTATTCAGTACTTTGTTTATCCACTCGTAGATTTTATTGGCTTTGACATCTGTTAGAAGATTTACAGTTTCATCAAAATCGTTTCCTAAAAATTCTACTTTGTATTCTTGTGAAAGTATTTGTGCTACTTTCTGCTTAAATTCTTCAGACTTTACCATGAAACCCTCTCAACGCTTCGTGGCTTAAATTGTACAAGAAATTCTGTGCTTTGTACTCTAGCAAATCTTCATATTGTCCTGCTTGAGTGTAAAAGAATCTTTTTGCATAAGAATATTTTGTGTTTTCTCTAGTTATTTTAGGAACTTCGGTTTCTGTGTACTCTAATAATTCTTTATAATTCTTGAACGAATTTATTTTTTGATTAAGTTGAAAAGTATCTAAAATTTCTCCCCTGCTGAAGTATTCTGTATATAGCACGAGAAATCTGACGTTTTTGTTAAACTTGTTTTTTTCATTCAAAAGAGCAGGTATTGCTTCGTTAACTACATTCCAATAATCTGAAAGAGTAACTTTTAATTCTTTTTTTGGAAGAATATTTTTTGCAATACAGCTCTTAGAGATGGAGTGGTAGAAAATAGAGTGCAAATCATTAAAGTCGATGAATGTGATTTTTACTTTCTTGTTTTTTAAGTGAATTCTCTTTTTGCTTCTAGAAACGATAAATAAATCTATATCTTTGTATTTCTCTTTGTATAAAAATGAACCAGTAATGAAGCAGTATTTAGCAGGGATTTCATTCAGAATACCTTCTGCAATTTTTATTCTTTCTTCAATTATTTCTTTATTATGCGGATTGTAAATTATCATTCTGTTACTATTAATATATTCATTTATAAATTTTACTATTAATTTAGTTAGAGTATATAAAATAAGTAATAGTCATATCAACTGACCTATCAAGAACGGAATTATCAAGCATCCCATCGCATGACTTCTAGAAACACCTAGTAGGGGGGCTAAGAGTCCTAGAAGAGTAGACACAGTCAACAAAAGCACTCCAACAGTTCCAGAGATAGAAAAACACACTGCAATTATTGTGCACAAAATAACTAAATTAATTTTAAAATAATTAATTCTATTCACCATCTCGACTGCAAATGATGCTAAATTCAAAGTGATTATCGTCGCAATACAGCATACCACTAAAACAACTAAAATTAGCACAAAAAAATCAGTAAAGGACAAATTCATCAGCTCAGAAATAGCACTTACCGCTCCATTTCGTGTTTTTTCTATTGCAAACAAAGCTACGATAGAAAATAAAAAATCTGCTGAGCTTACTCCTGCAGTAAAAACTAAGTAAGAATACGATTTCATATCTTTAAAGAAAGAAGAAAAAAGTGCAGATGCTTGACTCGGTCCTAAAGTTGGAAACAAAATAATAAATGCGGAGGATAAGATACCTCCTGATAACGTCTTACATAGCTCAGAGTCTTTCAAATGCAATAAATCTGTCTTTTGCTGTCGAGGAATATTTTCTTTTCTGAGCATGGACAGCACTATTCCTGAAGCTCCAAATAGTCCGCTGAACAACGGCAGCAAAGGTTCGTTGATTTTGTCGAGAGATATCAATCCTAGTATTCCAGATAACCCGAACACTAAAACTGCAAGCCAAACTTTTTTCTCTCTCAAAAAGAGAAATATTAGCAGTCCTATTATTGCAAAAGGAATTATTGTTTTAATGTATTTGTAACTAAAAGAAATTAAAAAGTAAAAAAGTGGAAGCATAACTATTGCACAAATTGAGCTTAGCAAAGCTCCTGTTACTGCTAATTTTACTGCTTCAAAACCAAATCCTCTTAATAGCAACTCATGCCCTGGGAGAACGCTCATTACGTTTTCAGAATCTGGAGCTCCAAAAAATATTGATGGGATGAAGTCGACAAATGTATGTGTTACTCCAACAGATACTATGAATGCTGCTAATGTCAGAGGGTCAACGTACTCCAGCAAAACTGCAGAAACACTCAATAAAACAACTGCCACAAGATTTGTGTGTATTCCCGGCATTAAACCGGTTATTATTCCAACTATAGTTCCCAGCACTATTGAAATTAAGATTTGTAAAAACAT
>CAYHXI010000045.1:8111-10281 GCA_964360565.1 uncultured Methanosarcinales archaeon
TCCCATTGCACAAGATTCATGTCTGTTATTATTTTGCATTTTGCTCCGATTGCAATTCTCCTTCTCTGCCATTCTTTTATGTAGCCTCCGATTGATTCATTAATTTGTCGAGGAGTTCCTAGAATTAAAACTTCCTCTCCTTTTTTCAATTTGTTGAGAACGTATTCTAATACTGTTTTCATTCCTTTGATTCCTTCGTACGAGCTAAGAATGTTTTTTGGATTGGTTATGTTTTTTCTTAGGTTTAGAATTTTCACTGCTTCTTTAATTTTTTCTTTACTATTTTTTAGTTCATTTTCTTTTTCGCCAACTAACTCTAGAAGTCTTGAAGGGTCTGCGGGAGAAAAATATTGCCGTCCATTGTTATTTATCGAGCTGATTAGTCCTTTTTCAGAGAGTCTTTTTAGTATATCATATATTTTTGAGTGGGAGACCCCAGATATTTTTATGATGTTTCCTATAGAAGTATCTCCTAATTCTACAAGTGCTTTGTAAACTTTAGATTCTCCTTTGGTGAGTAGAGGAATTTCCATTTATTTTCTGTAGCATTAGTTGAATATAAATCTTTCCCTCACCTATAGGGGGATGAAAAAGATATACTTACTTATGTAAAATCAAATTAGTGAGCTTGGAACAAAAAATAGGTGGCAGTGGCTTTTCAGAAGTCTTTGAGATTCGAGTAGTTTCAGATGAAAAAATTGAGCTGGAGAAATCTTTAGCCAGTATTGTTGGACATTTAATAACTGGTTATAACATCCAAGAAGTTCAGACTTGCTATCTTTGGGAAGGAAAACTCGAGCGCAAAACTAATTATATTGTCTCAACTTTAGTCAGCGAAACCAAAAAAGAATCGGTGGCTGATTTCTTTTACAAGCTGATGAAAGCAAAGTGGGAGACTCCATTGATTCAGATTGGAAAGTATAGTGTTAATGAAGAGTTTGGGAGGTATTTGAACTGTGGCTGTTAGAGCATACGATTTAGGTTCTATTTATTTTCTTTAGAAGAATTTTTTCTTTGCTTTGGTCAAAAGAGACTACAAATTCGTCAAAAAATCCTTCTCTTCCAAGAAGCACTGGAAATTCATAATTTCCTAATATTACTTTTACAATAATTTGAATGTTGTATTTTTCATGCCCTTTTTCAACTACGATATTCATACGAGATTCAACAGAATCGACTTTTCCTCCTATTCCATATGCAGGTGTTATTTTTCCACTCAAATCCAAACCTAGAATTTCTGCGATTGCTTTTGGAATTGCAGATATATCTGCACCAGAATCTATTAATGCTATTGTTTCAAACTTCTCTTTGCCGTTGAGCAAGATTGGAATTGAAGGAGTCCTGACGCTTGTACCATCTGGTCTTTTCACTGTTTTGTACTTGAATTGAATAGTCATTTTAGAATATCATCGTTTCTTTGTCAGGGATTCTAGTTATTAAAGGTCTTTCTTTTGGACACTTTTGTTTCGCTTCTTGAAATACTTTTTTTACATCTTTTCCATGAGAGACTACTTGCTCATTGCATATTGCCACCCATTCGCCTATGTGCTGATTCATATTCTTTTTCATAAAAAACTGATAATTTCTGTCCATTAGATAATATGTTGTTATGCTATTTTATAAAGATATCGCTGAGAAAACATTTCCCGGACAAAAGTTTTAAATATGTGCTTGCAACTTAACAAACATAGGTATTCAAAATGAATAAAAAAAGAGTTGTGCTCATAGTGGGATTAATAGTCCTCATTTTTGTAGTGGGGATTTTTTTAAAAGGTATTTTAGAAGATATTTTATTTCCATGTTGTGTCGGTCCTTCTCCTCTTCCTCATTTTGACTCTATTAAACAAATTTTGAAAAGTCAGTTGAATCCTGAGGAAAAAATAGTTTTTAATTTTGGAAATGAACTAAAGATAAAAAATGGAGATAAAAAAGATATTTATGTGGGAATAAAAAATGATTATGTTAACCAAAAGGGAGATTCTGTTTGCTTTAGAGTTGCATTGAAATGTATGAAAGGATTTAATACTGCAAATACGATTTGTAATAATACTCTTGTTGGTGGAGTGGATACAAATGACAAAGTGGCTGATCCAGATAGAAAATGGTTTGGATATGAAAACGTCTTGAGTAAAGTGGATATAAAAAATAACGATTTTGGTGTACTATTAAC
>CAYHXI010000046.1:0-3873 GCA_964360565.1 uncultured Methanosarcinales archaeon
CCACCCCAAGGGTGAATCTTGACCAAGTTTGACTACAGCCCCGAAATAGTTTGTAGTATGTTGTTTTGTTTAAAAGATTAATCTCTTGAAAAAGAAGAATCAGAAAGATTTAAATAGTGTTGACACATATTTACACCTAAACACACAGGAGGTGTATTATGGCGAATTTGACTTTAGCTATACCTGAAGATTTGAGAGAAGAAATAAAACTACATAGAGAAGTTAATTGGAGTGAAATAGCTAGAAAAGCTATGACTGAACACTTAAGAAAAATGCATATTGCTAATGCAATTGCGCAAAAAAGCAAATTAACTCAGAAAGATATTGAAGAAATAGATACTTTAGTGAAAAAAGGAGTTGCCAAAAGGCACGGCCTATGATTTTAGTCATTGACACTAACATTGTTCTGTCAGGACTTTTAAAAAATAGTAAAACTAGAGAATTATTGATTGCCGCACCTTTCAAATTTATTGCTCCAGATACAATTTTATCAGAAATAAGAAAGTATAAAGATTTAATTAGTAAAAGAGCAGGTTTAAGTGAAGAAGAATACGAAACATTATTTTCTCTAATAATTGAAAACATTGATACTTTTTCTAAAGAATTCTATGAAGATAAACTTAAAGAAGCTGAGGAATTAATAAATTTGAAAGAAGAAACTGGAGATTTTCCTTTTTTGGCTTTAGCATTATCAGTTGCAAATAATGGAATTTGGACAGCAGACAAACATTTTGAGAGACAGAAAAAAGTTAAAATTTGGAAAACTGACGAATTAGTAAATAAATTGAAGAAATTATTTGATAATTTTGGTGAGTCTTAAAAAAAATATTCAAACATTTCAAATGAGTTAAAGAAAAAAATATCTCAATAATGTTCATCAATAATCAACTAAACGCTGAAATAATCATACTCTGCCAAAACACTCCCCTGTAAGTTTTTGCTTGACTGCCAGAATTTCATTCATATCTCTGGCAGATTAGTTTGGAGGTGTATTCGAGGGATTATGCAGGTATGACAAATCCCCTGTATGCAATCTTTACATCAAATCCTTGATATATTTTTGGAAGAATTTCATTTTCTATTTTATGAGAAAGTTCTTTTGAATCTTTTGCTAGCTGTTGATCTTCCTTTGTACAAAATATAAACGCAACCAAGTTGCACTTACATTCAGAAAAACTTGACCCAACCCCTAAATGATACTCTAACGCACTTATCTTAGAATCATACTCTTTACGAAAATCCTTTTTTACATCTTCAATTTTTATATTGTTTGTAGACATAAAAGGCAGAAAGTAAATAGACTTTAAAAACATTTCGCAAAAAAAATTGGCAATTGCTGACTTAAAACGCTTAATCTCTAAGAGATATTGAACCTATTGGCCAAATCTCAAAATTATATTTATACAATCCTTTCTTCCTTCACTCCTCACCAAAATATCCTTTCATCTTATCAGAAAGATAAACCGAAGCATTATGTATCTTCTGTCCAACATAAACTCCTCCTGCCAGAAGTATCGGAGTTATTAAAGCAACAGACACTGTCATCTTAAGAAATTCTTCTAATCCATCTTTATGATTTGCAGGATCGACAATATATGTTAGAGGGATAGAAATCAAACCAACTATCAGTCCGGTTTTTGCTGCAGCTAATGGTGTGCTGAAACGTCTTTGTGCAAAACTTTGTCGGTCTACTTGTTCGTCTAAGCTCATAGTCCTAAAAATCCGTACAGGTCACTCTTTTTATATTCTTTGAATTCTCCTTCTTTTAACTCTCCTATGTGCAATTTTCCGATGGCGACTCTTTTCAATTCTAAAACGTTACATCCAATTGCTTCGAACATTCTTCGAACCTGTCTTTTTTTGCCTTCTGAGAGTATAACTTCAACAATTTCTCCTTTTGGATTAATCTCCGCTGGCTTCGTTTGATATTTTGTTATAATTCCATTCTCTTCTAAATTTATTACTACTCCTTTTCTTAATTTATCTATCTCTAAATCATTTATTTTTCTATTTATTTTAGCAACATATGTCTTTTTTAATTTGAATTCAGGATTCAGAACTTTGTTGCCGAGCTTTCTATCATTTGTTACAATTAACAATCCTGTTGTTTCTTTGTCTAATCTTCCTATAGGATACATTGTAGGTAGAATCTTTTGGGAAATTATCTTTTTTTGCTCCATTAATTTTAGAATATTTTCTTTTGTTGTTTCAATTCCTTTAGGTTTGTTGATCATAAAATAATTTTGCTCTAGAATAATTTCAACTTCTTTATTGTTAACTAATAATTTTTTCTTTTTTGGATTTATTTGATAATGTAATGATTCTATTTTGTTACCATCAACAGTTATTTTTCCAGTTCGAGCTAACTCTACAGCTTCCTTTTTTGATTTAATTAATCCCGCTTCAACGAGAAGTTGATAAATTCTGAATTTTTTAGCCATATTATTTTTTATTTCGACCTCTCAATTCAACTCGTTTAAGTCTTTCTAAAACAGTATTATTCGGATTTGTTTCTTTGTAGCCGATTAAAACTTCATTCATGCAAAATTCATATATTTCTGGATGTTTAGAATACAAAGCTCTATCAAGAAGATGTAAATCTACTGCTTTATCTTCATCTTTCTCAGATATGAATCCCAGTCCAAAATCAATAATGTTAACTTTTCCATCACGAACAATCATGTTTGAAGTTGTTAAATCATAATGTATTATGTTGTTTTTGTGTAATAATCCAACTAATCTTCCCATTTCCTTGCTGAATGATTTGATATTTGGAGAATCTTTAACTAGCTCCCCTTTAATAAACTCCATTTCTATTTTCATTGTTTTGTCGCACATAGAAATCAATTTTGGAGATGGAAAGTTCTGCTGCTGAAGTCTTTCAAGTATTTTGCCTTCTCTTCGAGTTCTAAACTTTCTTAATTCCTCGTCAAGCTCTTGAACTCTATACTTTTTGCTAATTCTTTCTTTAATAATTATGTTATCTTTCAAAAATATTTTCGCTTCCGCTCCTTGGGAGATTAATTGCATGAGTTGTATTTGTTCTGTGAGATTAATAAAAGTATCTTGGTAATCACAACTGCATAGCTAAATTAAATTTCAGAATATCCATAACTAAGTCGGCTATTCTTCTGAAATGGTGCAGTGCTAATAAATCATCTTTTGTTTTGGCTTTTTCTAAAGCTTTTGTAATATCTTCTCTCAGAATGTCTCTTTCTTCTTTTAATTTATCTGCTTTAAACTTGTCAAATTTATAGAATAATTCGTAAAATTCTCTTAAATTTTTCAACACTCTTTCAGCAAACACTATTGTGCTGGGCTTGATTTTAGACGCCTCTCTGTACAATCTTGCATATTCGTCTCCGAGATATTCTAATAATGTAAGAAGCGCGTACAAATGCATTGATTTTTGCACGTCTTTTCCTCCCTTTTTGTTTAAAATTCTGAGCGAGTAATTTATCAAAGTATTGACTGAAAGGTCTCTTTTTTCTAAAGATTTGACTAATTGAGAATCTCCTTTTTTGTAAGCATCAATTCCATCTTCCGCAGACCCTATTATGAGTAGAAAAATTCTTCTTAATATGTTGTCGAAATCTTCACTTTCTCCTTTTGCTAGTTCTTTGATGGTGCAAGTATTTCCTTTTTGGCTGATTATTTCAAAACCAATTAGAGTTCTCACGCAGTCTGAAATTACATCGTATTGAGTTGGTGAATAATAATTTACTTTTATTTCATCATATCCTTTTATGTAAAGATTATTTATCATGGTGGCAGCTAAACCTTTGCTTTTTATTCCTTCTAAATCAATTTCTGTAGAAGTGAAGCTTTGGTTTGCTGTGGGACTGATAAGTAAAAGAAATCCTTTCTGCTCTA
>CAYHXI010000046.1:3973-10186 GCA_964360565.1 uncultured Methanosarcinales archaeon
GTGAAGCTTTGGTTTGCTGTGGGACTGATAAGTAAAAGAAATCCTTTCTGCTCTAAGAATAATTCATCTCCTTGTTTTATCTTGAATTGGTTCGTCCATTTTGAAGGAAGACTCATAGTTAGCGTTCCTTTTCCTTGTCTTATGACTTTTCTTCTTTCCATAACTGGTGAAAGTAATTAAAAGTATATAAATATTCCTGAATATATTCCTTTGAGATTAAGAATATATAACTGTGAATGTGTTTTGAACATATGGAAAAACAAAACACACAACTGGAAAACCTCATTACAGAGGTAAATAGCAGAATATGTATTCAACACGACCAAGAAACATACAGTTCTTTGACAACTGTTGCAGTAGGGACTTTGCTGGATTCTATCAGAAAGACGTATGCCTTTGCAGAAACAGCTCACAAAGGACAATTTAGAGCAGATGGAAAAACACCTTACATAACTCACCCGATTGCAGTTGCGCATAGATTGGCGACTGAGTTTGAACAATATGGAGCAACAGAAAATGGAGGAATGGCTTGTCCAGATTCTTGCAGATATGTTGATGTTGTACAAGCCGGGCTGCTGCACGACGTGGTAGAAGACTGCGGAGTTTCTTTAGAAGAAATAGCAGACGAATTCGGAAGCGAAGTTTCATTCTTAGTTGATGGAATGACTAAAGTTGTAAGTGAAAGAAATGGCAAAATTGAAGCAGACAAAGACGCAACTTTGCGAAAAATAGCAGCATACGGACACAAAGACCCTAGATTGTTCTTGATAAAACTCTGCGATGTTGCGCACAACAGCTCAGGAATAGCAAATTTAGCTAAAGAAAAACAAGAAAGATTTGCAAAATATGGAATTGAATTTTATGCTCCTTTAGCTGAAAGACTGGGATTTGAAAAGTTAGCTGAAGAAATTATACAATACAATTCAAAGTATTATTGCGGCGAAGGAAAAAATATTTTGTTCAAATACTTTGGAAACAGTGGAGATTTGGGAGAGGCATATACTTTTTTCCACGGAATGGAGGAATTATCATGATTGATACTGTAATTTTTGACATCGGCGGAGTATTAGTTGACGACAGCGGAAGAAGAATAAACATTAACGAACATTATGGTTTGCCATGGAACGATAAAGAAGACAAAGTTTGGAAGGATTACAAAACAGGAAAATGCACTGAGACTGAATACTGGCAGAGAGTGCTTAAAGGAACTTATATGCAGGGTAGAGAAGAAGAAGTCGCTCTTTATGCTAGACAAATTCATGCTTCTTCAAAGCCGGGAAAAGCTAATTTTTTGCTTCCGAAACTAAAGCCAAAATATAATTTGGCCATTCTCAGCAATCATTCAACAGAATGGACTGAAGGATTAATAAAAAATCTTGAGCTGAGAAAATATTGTTCTCCGATAATAATTTCTTCAGAAGTTGGTTTAGCTAAGCCTAATGGAGTGATTTATGAATTGACTTTAAGAGAAGTTAACCGTTTAGAAACTCCTGAAAAGTGTGTTTTTATCGATGACAAAATAGAAAACATAAGAGCTGCAGAGCAAGTTGGAATAGTTGGACTTCAATTAACAAAAGAAGATACGCAAGAGAGTTTGATTGATAAATTAAGAAAATTAGGAGTGGAGGTTTAAAATGGAAATTAAAGAAATTTTATTAAGCAAAAAATATTGTGGAAAAACAAAAAGACAAATTCGAGAACTTGAAAAATGGATTAAAGAAGATTCTTTTAATGGAAAACCAGATGGCAGAGATTTTCCTATGCATAAGAAAGGTGATTTAATATTGATTTTGAATGCAGAAAGTTTGTACACTCCAGAAATAGACTCCTGGCCTCATTCAACAAATCACGTGAGCCGTCATCCTTTTGAAAATGTAGGTTTTCTCAAGAATACAATCGCTCAAGTTATAGGTTATAGCGATATTCCTTATTATGATCCCTGGGAAGCAGATATGAAAATAAACTGCATTGATGAAAAAGTAAGATTTATTGATGCATCTCCATTTGAAGAAAGACCAAACTTTATTTTTGTTCCACATCCTGAATCGTTAGAAAAATTTGAACATTTTATGCAGTATTATGTCGGGGAGCAAAAGAATAAAGTGAAGATGTTACTTGAGAAAGTTTATGTGACAAAATAGCAACAGATTAATTTTTATACTCTTAAAATAGTTTAACAGTATGAACTCAGAATTATTTATTTTTATTTTTTTAGCAGTTGTATGTAATGTTGTGAATAAAGTTCTAGACAGATATGTTCTTAGAGATACTTCAGTTTATGCTTTTACTTGGTTAAAACAAATCTTAGGAACAATACTTTTTCTTCCACTCATCTTTTCAAATTTCTCAGTTCCTAATTCTAAAACTGCTTTAATAGTTATACTTATAGCTGGCGTCATTTGGACATTGGTATCTCTTTTAGCTCACACTTCAACAAAGAGAACTGAGGTTTCCATTAAAGAGCCTTTGAGTCAATCTAAAATAATCTGGATTCTTTTAATCGGATTATTTTTACTCAATGAATTAGTAACAACAAGAAAAATTATCGGGACAATAATTGTTTTTATTGGAATTTGTGTGGTATTATTTCATCCAGAAAGAAAATTAGGAAAGCTAAATGATTCTGGAGTTCTATTGACTTTAGGATTGGCAATAATTGTGGCTTTAGTCAGTATTCTTGATAAGTTCGCATTAGGGTATTTCAATCCAGAACTATATGGTTTTCTAACTTATCTTATTCCTGCAATTATACTAACTTTCTTTTTTTTAAGAAGAATTGAAGAATTTAAACATTTGTGGTTTTCTCATGGAAAGATGGCTATTCTTACAATTTTTTTTTCAACTGCAAATTATTACTTTACCTTGAAAGCTCTTTCTCTAGCCGAAATAACTGCAGTTTATCCTCTACTTCAATTAGCAACAGTCTTCGCAGTTATTGGAGGAATAATCTTCATGAAAGAACGCGAACACACTTGGCAGAAAATAATTGGAACAATCATTGTTGTAATTGGAGCGATTGTTGTTAAAACTTAAAAATTTCTAAGTGAACAATGTGAACTAAGCAGAAAAATTAAAGTTGGAAAAGAGAGTAGATTATTTTTCCTGCAATAATCAATTATCTCAGAGTCATGTTATCGAAGTTAAAAAAGTAGTCTGATTTGTAGAATCGCCTGAATGAACGAAGTGAATTCGGCGATTCTATCCGTAATACAACTTCCTTTCTTCTTTTTGTTCTCTGTCCATTACTGAGCCTGGTTTGTTTATTCTAGGTCTATTGCTCTCTTGGTCTCTTCTCATAGTAATATTTAATCTTGTCAGAAAATTGTTCATTCCATCATTCATTGAAAACGGTCCTGTTGCTTCTCCTTCTTTTGCAGGAACTCCATCAAAAACCATAAGTTCATCAGAGATGTAATCTAAAAATAATAAATCATGGTCGACAACCATTATCGAGCACGTCTTTTGCTCAGCATAATCTTTCATTAGTTTAGAAACAGCTAATCTTTGTTCGACATCTAAATACGCAGAAGGTTCGTCTAATAAATATAGGTCTGCTTCTTCAGCTAAGCATTTTGCGATAGAGACACGCTGTAATTCTCCTCCAGATAATTCGTTAAGTTTTTTTGTCAAGAGATGTTTCAACTCGAGTGGTCTTATCAGCAGAGTTTCGTATTTTCTCATTGCATCGTGCAAGAATACTGCAACTATTTCTGTGCTGTCTGATTGTAAATATTGAGGTTTGTAGCTTACGCGAACTTTTTCATTTACGTTTCCGTTGTCTGGGTCTATTACTCCTGCTAAAATTTTTGCAAAAGTTGTTTTTCCTATTCCATTCTCCCCCAGAATTCCTATTACTCTGTTTCTTCCAACTACTCCAGAATCTGCTCTTAATGAAAACTTGCCTAATTTTTTGTTTAAATTTGTCCATGAAGTTAGCGTGATTGAACGCATTTGTTTTTCTGGAGGTCTAGAAAAGAATTTTATTTGGTGGTCTCTGAAGCGCATATTTTGTTCCTTGATGAATCCTTCTAGAAAAGTGTTAATTCCTGCTTTCGCTGGCTTTGGAAGACTAACAATTCCGTAAGCTGACTCTGCTCCGTACATTATGTGGATTAAATCTGTCATGTAGTCTAGAATTATTAAATCGTGCTCGACAACAACAACTGCAGTGTCTTCTGCAACAAAGTTTTTGATGAATTTAGAAATATTAATTCTTTGCTTTATGTCTAAATAAGATGTTGGCTCGTCAAAGATGTAAAGATTTGCTTTTTTTAGCACTGTTGCTGCTATTGCTACTCTTTGTAATTCTCCGCCGGATAAAGTTGCAACATCATTTTTTAAAATATCTTTGAGGTCGAGTTCTTGGACTATTTTATCAAATGAATTAGTTTCATCAACTTTTCTCAATAAATCTTCAACTAATCCTTTGACTGTTTTAGGAATTAAATCTATTTGCTGAGGTTTGTAGCTTATTTTTATTTTATTGTCTTTCAATTTCTCGAAGAATGTTTGAGCTTCCGTGCCTTTGAAAAACTGCAAAAGATCATCGAATTTTACTTCAGTATCCATTCCGAGATTTGGTTGAAGTGCTCCTGCGAGAATTTTTATTGCTGTACTTTTTCCTATTCCGTTTCTTCCTACAATTCCTAGAACTTTTCCGAAAACTGGAGTGGGCAGGCTGTAAAGCGAAAAACCGTTTTTTCCATAGCGGTGGATTGGTTTATCTAATGCTTCTGGAAGATTGATTATTTGAATTGCATCGAATGGGCATTTGTTTGCTGCGATTGTAATTCCTGAGCCGCACTGTTCTTCATTAATCATTATTTTTTTGTCTTTTGGGTCGATAACGATGCATTCTTTGCCCATTCTGTTTTCAGGGCATACTCTAATGCAAAGGTATCCTCCGCAACCCTGCGGGTTGCATCTTGATTTATGAACAACTGCGATTCGTCTCATTATAGAAACTTTTATATTCTTCCCTATTTAAAAAAGTTAGTATGAAGTGTGAAATATGCGGAAACAAAATTGAAGAAACCTTTCTAAAGAAAATACTAGGCACTTATGTAAAAGACAGCAAAGGCAAAAAACATCTTGTTTGCTTTGAATGCCAGAAGAAATTAAAGATGAAGGAAGAGTTGTTGGGGAAGTTGGGGTTGTGAATTTCCGCCAAATCAGTAAATTCTTCGAGACGTTTTTAAACATTTTAAATTTTTTCCGGTACGGACCGCAAATCTTTCGGTTTAGCCGGAAATCTTGCGGTTTTTGACACGAAAGACATATAAATCTGAGAATTTTCTAAGAAAGTATGATTACAAAAAATAATAACATTGACTTTTATTTAGAAAATACGTTAATAATAGTGATGTTGATGATAATGGCTTTGTTGCTATTCATGCTATTCACTAACAGAATATGAAAACAAAAACAATAACAGTATCTGCATTGATCTTATTTTCCACTTATGTACTATATCAAATACTCAGAAAATTACTTGGAGGCAGTTGGAGTATAGAAGAAATAATTCTCGCACTCGTTGTGGTGAATTTGGGATGGACTGGATATCTTCAAAAAGAATTTTCTCAGCATGTTGGAGAACAAAAATTGAGCGACCATAGATTGAAATCAATAGAAGATAAGTTGGAGAAAGTAATAGATGGACTAGGAAGAGTTGTTAGAGTTTGAAGATAAATCTTTTAAACAGAGGATGTGTTCAGGGTAATATGAACTTCGAAATCAAAACTTTAGGCGATCAAAGAGATTTAGGATTATTACTCAGATTTCTAGAAAGTCAGCCGTTGAAATACCCAAATTATCGAGACTGGGTTTATAATGTTTGCAAAGCAGAATTAGATGCGGGCTATAAAAGTGCATATGTTGCCTGGAATGATGGCAAAATTGTTGGTGATTTGATTTTTCAGCCGCACAAAAATCTTCCGAGAACTGTCGAATTAAAAAATGTAAGAATCTCTCCTGATTTCAGAAGAAGAGATTTAGGACATTTTTTAATCAAGCAAGTGGAGGCAGACAGTAGAGGAACATTTGAACAGATGATTGTTGATGCAGACGCAGAACAAAAAGATATTCACCATCTTTTAACATTTTCTGGATTTCAATTATTATTTGAACAGCACTTGTATTCTGGCAGTAATCTAGATTATGTTTTTGTTAAATGTATAAAATAAAAAAATAGTAAAAGACAAAACTAAGTTATAA
>CAYHXI010000047.1:0-3972 GCA_964360565.1 uncultured Methanosarcinales archaeon
TGAGAAATCTATTTCTGAAAAGTGCGGAGCAAAAAAGCTAAACCTGACTTCTAAGACAGAAATGAAAAAGAGCCATTCAACGAAGAAAAGATTAAAGATAAAATTGTGAAGATTGGGTTTAGTTGAATTTACGAGTTTGTAAACTCACTCAGCAAATTTAAGATAAACACTCCCCATTGTTGCAAACAAGTATTTTTGAATGAAATTTTAAAAAAGGAAAAAGGAGGATGTAGTTGATTACTTAAGCTATTTTATCTTTTCATAAACTTCTTTTGTTATCAGGTTTCTTTTATTCTGGTCTAAATAATCTATGAATAGTATTCCTGATAGATGATCTATTTCATGTTGTAGCAACTCTGATAAGTTTCCTTCAGCTTTAAGAATTTTTTTGTTTCCTAGAATGTCTAAATATTCTACTTCAATTTTATAGTGTCTTAGTATTTTGATGAAAAAATCAATATTTGCGCTAAAACACGAGTCCCATACAAAAAATACTTTTTTGCTTTTGAAAGTTATCATAGGATTAATTAAAATTCCTTCAAAATCTTCAGTTATTATATATATTGCTTGCTTGAGAATTCTGATTTGTGGGGCTGAAATACCTCGCCCATAAGTATATTTTTCTCGAAAATCTACTAATGTATCTTTTAAATCTCTTTCTAATTCTTTAAGTTCATTAGTATTAAATGAAGTTATCCTATTGCAATTTTTTCTTAATATTTTTTCGCCAATTTGCACTATATTTTTAACAGACATTTTTATAATGGACCAATATAGTTCAGCGATTCTGTTTTAACTTTTGATACTTGAGGTATTTCTCTTCTAACATATCTTTTCAGTTGAATTCTCTTCAATAAAGGTACAAAAAGATAATCTATTAAACATGTATTTTGATCCTCAAATCGTACACTTTTAATATCACCAACAATGGTTAAATCAAATTTTGCTTCAAGAGTTGCAATTTTTTCCTTCACAACATCTGACAACTCAGCATTTTGAGTTGGTACTACTAAAGTTATTACATATTCAGTCATTTTTTCCTCCAGTTATATTAACTTCTGTTCATATAATCTCCTAAATTTAAATATTTATCCTAATAAAACCGGAATAAATGACAATAAATAGAAAGATTTATATAATATGTGGTACATTTGTTCCATCATAATGTACAAATTAGACGATAAAGATTTGAAAATAATAGAAGTGCTTAAAGAACACGGGGACTATACAACTAGACAAATTGCCAAGAAAACACTTTTACCTTCAACCACCATACATAATAGAATCAGAAAAATGAAGAAAGAGGGCATCATTAAGAAGTTTACTGTTGAATTAGATAATTCAAAAATTAATAAAAATTTTGTAGCTTACGTGTTAATCTCTGCAAATCTTCAACTACTTAAACAAAAAAATAAAAGTCAATATGATTTAGCTAAAGAAATTAAAAAATTCTCATTTATAGAACAAGTAGATATTACATCAGGAGGAACAGATTTAGTGGCTATTGTCAGAGTTAAAGATGTAGAAGAATTCGACAAAGTTCTACTAAGCAAACTACAACTAATAGAAGGAATAGACAAAACACAATCATTAATAGTCATACATGGTGAATAAGAGCGTATTTCATTGGTTTCTACCCTAACATAAACAAAACATGCCTTATTTCTGTTTAAATCAATCTTATTATCTCGCCTGCAGAAAATATCTTCACTCTTTTTTGTCGTTTAACATCATCATCGAAAGACCATAATCCATCATTTTCAACCGCCAAAGCAGTTGCAATAAATGGAGCATCATCAACATCTATATCTTTCATAATCTCTATAGCCTCTCTAATTTTATTTTTTGTTGCTTCATGATGAACAATCAGAACTTTTTTGAGAATAGCATCTAACAGAATTTTAAAATCAATTTCGGATAATTTTGACTTTCTCAATAATTCTTCTTTATGTTCTTCTATTTCTTCTAAAGCGTATTCTGGCAATAAAAAAGTAATATTATTAGAAAGTAAAATTTTCCTGACAATATTTTCTTTAAGCAAAGCAGCAATTAGTACGTTAGTGTCTATTATGACCTTCATCAAAGATACTTTTCAAGCAATCCTTTTTTAACCTTTTTATTTATTTCTAGAACATCCTTCATAGTTAACTTACTTTTGCTTGCAATCTTATCTATTAAGTTAAGTTTTTCAGCCTCATTGACTATTGCTCTTCTGGCTATCTCGCTCCACCTTATTTCATTGTGCTGTTTAACAATTCCATACACTTCTTTAGGTATTGATAAAGTCATATTAGTCATAATATTCACCTATGTGTAGTATGTGATAACACATATATAAATCTTTCGCAAAATTAAGATTTGATTTTTTGATTAAACTTTTTTCTTAAAAAAGTTTAAACACTAAATCCCAGCGCAGCCTTCAACTCATCAGAAGGAACCCATGGTGGAGAAAAAACTATTTCAATATCCACATTTGGAACATTATTATTTTTGAGTTTAGTCTTTATTTCCTCAACCATCATAGGGCCATAAGGACACATTGGAGAAGTAAAAGTCATCTTTATTGATAATTTTTCCTCTTCAGTTTTTATTTCATAAATCAATCCTAAAGTCCAAACGTCTACCCCTAGCTCAGGATCTTCGACTGTTTTCAATGTTTCTATTACTTGTTCTTTTTGGAGCATAATAATTTAGAAAGACCTAATGTTTAAAAGAGTATTGGAAAAAAAAATTAAAACTCCAATGTATTCATTGAGTCAATCGCCTGTTGTTTGTATTTGTCGAATTTGTCCTGCTCTGCGGCGTATGTTAGAATGAATACTCTGTTTTTTCCAAGAACTAATCTTTGGAATACTCTGAATGTTGTTTTTGTTCCGTCGTCCAAAAGCCCGCCTACATTGTAAATAAGTTGTTGTACATCATATGTTTTGTATTTTATTGTTTTGCTTTCGATGAGGTTCGCTTTCTTTTCATTCAATTTATTCATGAATTCTTTTAAGAAAGTATCTAGTTTTGTTCCTGCAGGAACTGGAGTTTCTTTTACTCCTAAGCCTTCTTGAAATAAATCTCCTTCATTTTCTTTTTTTGAAAAAAAACCAACATCATTGTCTTTCGGTAATTTCATATCCCAACCAGGAGGATATGCCATTTTCCAACCCAAAACATTTCTATATTCTTTGAAATCTTTAGGAATAGAAGAACCTGAAGTAAGCCAAACTATCAAAAAAATAAGTACAAACAAAACAACTAAAGCAGAGACACCAATAATAAGTACTTTTTTATTCTGCATTAACAACTGCTTAAAATTTGTTCCTTCTGTTTCTGAACCAAAATTATCGTCTGACATATGCACCTCTTTAGTTAGTAGTAGGTAGTCTGTAGTGAGTAGTTGGATATAAATCTTTCGAAAAAAAGTACGTGGAAAGCTAAGAGGAAAATAAAATCACAATAAAATTTTCCGCCACGCAAGTTAAATGTATTTGTTGCCTTTTTGATTGAAAGTTTCTATCTCCCTCTCGGACCGAAGAGGGAGATAGAAACTAATTAATAGCGAAAACAAGAAAAGAACAAAAACAGCGTGGCTGAAAAATTTTTAGCTAAGAATTATGTAATTTAGCTTTCCATGTACGAAAAAATCAAATTATTATTTCTTGTCTTTCTGAGATTCTTGGTATGCTGATACAAAGTATACTCCTGCCATCGCTCCAGAAAATAGCGCCATAAATAAATAACTCTGAAGAGATCCTTTATTTGCTGATTCATTTGCAGTTTTCAAAACAGCATCAGTTAATTCTGGAGCTTTATTTATGTGATACTGAAGCAACATAGATTTTTGAGCAACATATTCTAGAGAAGATATAGCAGAAAATACTGTAAAACTTCCCCCCACAAAACCGAGAAAAGTTGCTTTCCCATCCCCCATCTTCTATTTCCTCTCAACGACTTTTCTTTTGCCGTCTTCGTAAAGATACA
>CAYHXI010000047.1:4072-9293 GCA_964360565.1 uncultured Methanosarcinales archaeon
CACTCAACGATTTATAAAGCTTTATATACTTTAACAACCATAAATAGTCTGTGGTCAATAGTCTGTTGTGTATAATAACCACAGGCCACTGACCATAAACCACAGACCAAAAAAAGAGGGAGCATGACATCACTTATTACAGATATCGGCATCATAATTATTGCTGCGACTCTTCTATCAGTTATTGCAAAATTTTTTAGACAGCCTTTAATTTTAGGATATCTTCTTGCAGGAATAATATTAGGTCCTTTAGGTTTTGGATTTATCAAAGATCCAGAAGTTATTGCAAGATTCTCAGAATTAGGAATTGCTTTTTTATTATTCATTGTTGGACTTGATTTAGACGTTAGAAAACTGAAAAATCTCGGATGGGTTGTTTTAGCTACAAGTGTAGGTCAAGTAGTTTTCACATTTATCGCAGGATTTTATCTTCTGAAAGAGTTCCCTCTTTTAGCGCCTTATGCAGGAATAGTTAGTGTTGCTCTCACGATGAGCAGCACAGTTATTATTGTAAAATTATACCATGAAAAAAATGAACTTAACACACTCCACGGCAGAATCGTTTTAGGAATTTTGTTGATACAGGATTTTATAGCAATTCTTATGCTCGCATCACTCTCCAACAAAACTGCTTTAGTTCCATTAACTGTTGGAATCGCTTTAATGAAAGCTGCAGGATTATTCATCAGCGCACTTTTAGTTGGAAGATATTTGTTAACTCATCTTTTCAATTTTTTTGCAAGTGTAAAAGAATTACTCTACATGTCTTCATTAGCTTGTTTTTTTGCATTTGCAGTTTTTGCAGAATATATAGGACTCTCTCCATCAATAGGTGCGTTTATTGCGGGAATAAGTCTGGCATTTCTTCCATACAGTATCGAGATAGAATCCAAGATTTCCTCTCTGAGAGATTTTTTTGCAACGATATTTTTCGTCATTCTTGGAATGCAGATTAATTTTACTACAACTTCAGAATGGACCTGGCCGATAATAATCGTGTCATTATTTGTACTCATTGGAAATCCTCTGATAGTTTTTTTAATAACCTCCTTGCTCGGCTTCAAAAGCAAAACTTCTTTTTACAGTGGGATTGCTATTGCACAAATAAGTGAGTTTTCATTAATTTTTATATTGATGGCCAACAATCTTCATCTAGTTCCAAATGATATAGTATCTTTTACAGCAATAATAGCATTAATTACATTCACATTATCTGCATACATGATAACTTATGAAGAAAAACTTTACAAATTTTTATCTCCTATTTTAAAATTGTTTGAAAAAATAGCAATTTTCAAAAAAGAATATTCTTTAGTTCACGAACATTTTCATCCTAACGTAATAGTTTTTGGATGCAACAACATAGGTCGAAGCATAGTAAATCACTTTAGAAAATATGGCACTAATATGCTTGTTGTCGACTATGATCCTGAAACCATCCGCAAACTAAATGATGAAAGAATTCCTGCATTTTATGGAGATGCAGGAGATTTAGAAACTCTTGGAAAGTTGAACACTCGTAAAGTTACTTTAGTGATTTCTACAATAGAAGAATTATCTGCCAGTTTAGTGTTAATTAAAAAATTCAAAACAGAAAACAAAAAAGCGATTTTGTTCATGACTTCAATTCAACTTCAAGACGCTCTTAAACTTTACGAAGCAGGAGCGGATTTTGTATTAGTTCCAAATTTAACTGGAGGCGACCATATTGTATCTCTGCTGCAGAAATACTCTACACTTCCTAAAAAGCTTTCAAAATACAAAAAAGAGCAAATAAATTTAATAAAAGACACACTTCCTTATGTGTCAGCAGATAAGCTCACTTAGCACAACATTTATATCCTATAAATAGGTATTAGCTATTGGCAATTAGAATTTAGCCAATCACTAACTGCTAAAAGCCAACACCCTTATAAAAGAGGTAAAAATGGTTTCACAAAGTGAATTATTAGTCATTTACGGTTTTGTAAAAGATAGTGCTAGAGATAAGTATGAAGGCAAAACTCCTGACGAAAGAAAAAAATTCATAGATGAGCTAAAAAAGAAGAAAGGAGATGATAAAGAAGTTGAAAAGCAATTAGAAAGTGATGCACAGAACGACGTCTTAGAAGTTACTAAAAATCAGTTAGTAACTGTTGATTATCCTTCTCCAATAAGCAAATATCAAGCGTCGTATGAGAGCTTAAATCAGAGCATTGAACCAATTTATTTTTGGGCGTTGAACACTTTAACAAATGATTTGGGTTTTCCTTGGGTGGAAAAACTCACTGATGTTTTTACCGCTTCAGAACACAGCAGTTTTTATGGAGCAGCAGCTCAAAGATTAGGTTTAACGCAGGATAAAGTCCAGAGTTATCTCGCTCTTATCGGCCAATTCATAAGAAATGACCTTTTTCAGCTTGTTAGAGATATAAGATGGATTGATGAAAGACTCAAATATCATGTTGAAGGGAGATTTTTCACTGACGAAAAAAAGAAAGATTTTGAATCTGCTGAAATAACTCTTAAAGGAATTTGGACAGACCTTGTTGATGGAGTTGTGCAGGGGCAGAGAGTCAGCGGAAACGTTTTTCAGATGGCTCAGCAGCTTCAGTTTACTTCTTTACCGACATTCTTCTTCGCGTGTCATCCAAAAGATTCTAAAGAAGTGAATGACCTTGTTGAAAATATTCCAACCACAAAAGATGTTAAGAGTGTGCTAAAAAGAAAACTTGAGCAGTATGTTGTATGGAGAGATTACAACTACAAAGAATTATCGCAGAGAAGACGATTTGAAACTAAATATTTACGACAGCACTATAACATAATAAAGATGTATCTCGCTTGGCTGAAACCTTACATGAAAGCTGCAGAACGTCTGCGAGGAGATATTAGCAAACTGAGCAAGCCTGATTTAATCGCTGCTTTTGAGGGCAGTTTGATAAACATAGAAATTTTGGCCAGCAAAATTCCTGAAAAGAACAAAGATATTTTTTCATGCGTTCTTTTAACATTTGATTACAGAACTAGACCTAGTATGGATTACACCGACCAAACAAGATATCACAGAGGACCATTGCACGTTGGAGAAACAAAGATAACTTGGCGGTCGTATGCATGGAATAAAGAACAAGTACAAAATTTTATTGCCATGAAAGAAAGAAATGATTTTGAATCTTTAGGAGACATAGATAATTCAATCCGCTCAGTCATTGATGCAATTGGAGAAGATTTATGGAAATTCTTAAAAGAAGCAGAAGAAGAAACTCCTGCGCTGGAAAGCGAAATCGCAGAGCTAGCAGGCAAAACAGGATTATCTCGAGCAGAAGTTGAAAGAATTTTAAGAAGAAGAGACACACCTAAGAAAAAAGAAACAGATACGTTGATTTCTCCTTTTGTTGATATTTTCAAAGGATTCGGAGAACTCTTTGGAGCGTTTAAAAAACAAGGCTTAGGCATAAAAGACAGGCCAAGCAAAGCTGATTCTGAAAAGAAAGCTAAAGAGAAAGAATCCGCACAAAAAGACGCAAGAAAAAGCGTATGGATACACTACAAACTCTTCAAGAAAGTGCATGGATTTCCGGTGTGGTGAAATAGTCTATAGAGGGATTTGAATAACTCTTTTTAGCATCAGTATTCAAAGCACTCTTATGAGGAGTTTGACTATTTTCTGATGGTTTTTCAAACTCCTCTATAGTTAATTGTTGGTAGTTTGTAGTGATATTTAAAATCAAAATTTTTGTAGAAATCTGATAATCTTAATTCACAACGCAGGAAGTTCTATCTTCAAAATTTCAGCAGTATTATTATATTCAGGATCAATTCTTTTTATAATTTCCATCAAGTCTTTAACAGTTTCATATCCATGCGACCTAGGTTCCGAGGAATACAAAGGAATTGAAATAGTTGTTCCATTTTCACATTTTCTTAGAACTACTACAAGATGTCCTTCAGGCAGGTCTTTCATGAAAAGAGGTTGTCCTAGTTTATGATGTCTTGCATTATGATATTTTTGCAAAGATTCTGCAACTCTTGTTGCTACATCTATGCTTTCAAATCCTGAAGCGAATACTTGTCTGCTCATTAACAATATTGCAAATATAGATTATTATAAATCTTACTATTTTAAAAAAAAACGAAACATTTATATATCAATAAATATAGATACATTTATCAATATAAATTGATAACATGTTAAAGAAAGATGAATTGAGGACTTTGAAACTATTGTTCGATGATTTAAGCAAAAATCTCACAATCAGCGACATATCTAGAATTTTAAAGAGAGGCTATTATCAGACGCATCAAAGCGTCAGCAGCCTAGCAAAAAAAGGAGATATTATTTTAGAAAAAACAGGCAATAGCAAAATAGCAAAACCTAATTTAATTATGCCAAACACAAATCAAGTTCTTGCAGAATTAGAGAGAGCGAACGATATCTGCACCAATACAACTCTAAATATAATTAGAGAAAAGGTTAAAAGAATAAATAAAAATTTCATCTGTATTTTATTTGGAAGCCAAGTAAAAAAACCTAATGAGAAATCAGACATAGATTTATTATTTATCATTCCTGATGACTGCAATTATGGAAAATTCGAGGCATTAGCCAAAAATCAATTAGTTGCTTACAATTGTGACATAAATATTACTTCAGAGAAAGGTATGCTAGAAATGTGGAGCACTCCTCAAAAATTTAACGTTGGAAACGAAGTTTTAAAAAAGCACATAGTTTTATACAGTGCAGAGCATTTTTTGAACTTATTGAGGAGACATTATGTTGGATGATAAAAAAATAGAAGAAAGCAGTAAAGTAATAAAACAATTAATTCAAGAAGGAATAATAACTAAGCCCGAGCCAGAAGTAGCATCCTTTTTTCTCAACAAAAGTCAAGAAACTTTAATTGTTGCAGAAAGATTAAAAAGAGTTGAGGAATATGTTCAAGCAGTAAATGAAGCTGAAGAACTATTACAGCTTGGCGAGAAAAAAATAAAATCGTTAGTTGAAGATTTTGATTCAGAATTGAGTAAAAGAAAAATATTCACATATGAAATGCTGGATGACACACAAGAGAATAAAGCCAAAACTTCTCTTGAAAGAGCAAAAATGTTCTTAAGAGAAATAGAAAAGATAGTTAATAAAAAATAACGCCAAAAAAAACCTCTAGATGAACTACAACCTCTGCAAGAAAGTGCATGGATTTCGGGGGTGGTGAAAGGAAACTTTTATTTTAGTCAGTGT
>CAYHXI010000047.1:9303-10183 GCA_964360565.1 uncultured Methanosarcinales archaeon
TCGATAACTAACGTGGACGGTTTCCCGCTCAATTCTCCTTCGTCAATAACATAGTCTACTTTGTTTAAGATTTCTTCGGAAATATTTTCTATTTTTGAAGCAGGTTTTTCCCCCGAGAAATTAACAGAGGTCGTTATAAAAGGAACATTGGTTTTCTGAATCTCTTTAGTGAAATTGTGATTAGGTATTCGCACTCCTAAAGTCTCTTTATCTGAAACCCAGTTTAGAAAAGAAGGATTTTTCTTTTTCAATATCAAAGTATATGCTCCAGGAAGATATTTTTTCAAATCGAAATCAACTATACAGTTTTCGTGAATCCATTCGAAATTTGGAGCAATAACTGAAAAAGGCTTTTCATCTCTTCTTTTTATTTGTCTTATCTTATCAACTGCGTTTTTGTTTAGAGCATCGCAACCGATTCCATAAATTGTATCTGTTGGATAAATAAAAATTTTCCCTTTCAATACTTCTTGCTTTAAAATGTCTGAATTCATAATTCACTTATCCCGTTTAGAGTGATGGAAAACAACCCTAAACACATCCTCAATAAATCTGTCATCTAAATTATTAAACCTCTGCTTAATTCTCTTAATTAATTCTTCTTCTCTTTCAATATCTTCTACAGGAATTCCATTTTCTTTTTTTATTTTCATGATTTCTTTAACCATATTCACTCTTTCTCCAAATGAAGAAAATATTTTTTCATCAATCTCCTCTATTTGTTCTCTCAATCTCTTAAACTGGATTTCGTTTTTCATGAACTCATCCAGATTAACAGGAATTGTATGTCAAGAACCACCAGTCAAAGACTGGTGGCATGTGAGAGTCAAGAACCACCAGTCAAAGACTGGTGGCATGTGAGAGTCAAGAACCACCAGTC
>CAYHXI010000048.1:0-10170 GCA_964360565.1 uncultured Methanosarcinales archaeon
ATTTCTGCAAGTTATCAATAATTGAATTTTCTAAATCTGCTTCAGTATATTGTGGCTTTTGTTCTAAGCTAAGAAACTCTAATATATACGGATCTTTTACAATATCTTTTGGAGTCTCTATTATTTGTCCTTTTTTTGAAATCTTAATTAGTTTGTTTTTATCATTGCTTAATCCTATTCTTTCGAAAAGCATAGAATTTATCTGTCTGTCTAACTCTCTAACACTCCATGACTCTTTTTCAGATTCAATAAAATAGAACTGGCGAGCCAAGTGATTTTTTATTCTCAACAAAAGGCAGTAATGACTCCAAGATAATTTCCGTGACAGCGTCTCGGAATTTTTGAAGAGATAATAGAACTTCCTCATTTTCTCTAAATTATCTCTAGAAAAACCTTTTCCGAATTTTTCAACTAAATCTATTGAAAGATTATCTAAAAGGGCAGAGCCATATTCTGCTCTTGCTTTTCCTGCTTGCTCATATTCAACAATGTTCTTTCCAATTTCCCAATATGTTTTAACAAGAATAGAATTAACTGTGTTGTATGCTTGCATTCTACCCTGCTCTAATAAAGTTCCAATAGACTTAATTAATAAGCAGTACTCTTTTTTTATTGGTTTTAGGTTTTTCGTCAAATCAGTCTCATGCATAAACCACTAGAAATAATTTTCTATTTATATGTCTTTCGTCGACATTTCCGCAAGATTTGCGGAGTTGGCCGGAAACTTTTGTAAGCTGTATTTAAAGAGGCGGAAGAGTTGCGGAGAAAGCGGAAGAATTACTTGAGATATTTATTTCACTCTTTCAGCCTTTTCTTCTTTTGTAGTTCAGGTTCTATCAAATAATTTTCTTCAGAAACAACTTTTTCACCGCTTTTCAGCTCGAGGTCTTTTCTAGCGTTTCCTGCAACTTCTCCTCCCTCTTTTGCAGATTCTTTGTTTTCAAAAAATCCTTGAGAATTTTTGCCTTTCGCAATCTTTGCTGTAGATGCCTCGCCGAGTATTGTGAATATTAATTCTAACTCATTCATATGGTCTCTTAAATTTTCTTTTCTGAGTCCTTTGAACTGTTTGTATTCTCCAACTGTCTTGTCAAACGTTGCGTTGGTTATTTCATCTGTAAGTATTGCAAATTCTTTTCCTTCTCGAACTCCTCTTTTCTTCCACTCATCCGTTAATTTTTGCCTAACAGAAATCGCTCTGACTCTTTGCGCTATCCATTCATCAGAATATCCTTTTGCTTTGTAAAGTTCTTTTACTTTCTTTTGTGCTAATTCAGGGTTTTGTATTTCTTGCAATCTTTCATAGCCTACCTTTGCTAACCATTGTTTGAAAGGTTCAGCTTTTGGAGAAGGAATTGATTGAATTATTCTTAGCATATGCTCTGCTGTAGCACAATCAGTTTCTCTCATTTTACCATCTTCTGCAACAAGTTTCAACTGTACCCAAATTGGGGACGTTTGAAGTTCTAAAAATTCTCTTTCTTTTACTTTACCCCAATATTGTCTAGGTGTAGGACTGTCTGTTAAAACCTCAACTACATCAACTACTGAAAAATACCATTTGTTGTAGTACCAAACTCTTCTTATTTTTCTATCCTGAAATATAGAGAAGTTTGAATAACCTATCAAAAGAGTCAAACTTCTCTAAGAGATGCTTTGAATACCTAACAAAAATAAGGGTTATTCAAAGCCCTCTATAACTAAGTTTTTTTCTTCCATAAAATTCACCTCATTTGTAGAAATCAAAAAATTTATTTATATGTCTTTACTACAAAATTCCGCAAAACATCCGGCCAAACCGTAAGATTTGCGGTTGCCACCGAAAGTTTTTCGAAACACTATTTAAACCGCCGGAAGAATTGCGAAGAAAGCGGAAGATATTTTTAATTGATACTAAGGTGTTTACATTACTCAGACACAATCGTGCTCTGGATACCAAAGAAACTTATTTCCACCTTTGTCTAAAATTGCTAATCTTTTAGTTGGAACATTATATGGTTGAATATATGTTGTGATATTGTTTTCCTGAGTGACATCCATTTTAAATCCTTCGTGATAAATGCCTGCGTCAAGAGTGCCAAAACCAAGAAGAAAATAAGCATTTACAATTATGCCCTCTATTGATTGTCCTTGAAGTATTTTTTTTGCTACTTGATAAATTTTTTTCCCATCACCATAAACTCTCATTGGTGACCCTAGTGGTTTTACTGGAGGTGCTTTTAGATATTCTTCAAGTACAATATCCCACCCTCGGGGACTGTTTGGAATATGTGCATATAAATTACAACCGTGCTGGCGTATCTCGAAAAAATCTTCTGTCATTTCATTATTTGAGAAGGTAGTATTTATAATATTTTCGGTTGGGAAAATAATTTAGAATCTATCAACCAACCAGTTTACAACTATCAACGTCTACCCAAAAAACACCTTTATCTCCTCGACATAATTCATCGTTGTTTTCAAAGCCCAGTCTTTTGGGAAGCATTTTTTGTATCTTGGCCAGGAGTATCTTTCGTCCATAAAAATCAACACTCCTCTGTCTGTTTCATTTCGAATGCATCTTCCAGCATTCTGAAGAGTTTTTGTTAATGCAGGCAAAGTATAGCCGTAATCCCAACCTTTTCCAAATTTGACGTCATAATACTCTATCAAAGATTTAGTCTCTAAATTAGGTCTGTCAAGAGGAAGTCCAACTACAATTACGCATTTTATCACTCCAGGCAAATCTATACCCTCTCCAAAAGAACCTGCCGCGACGCCTAATAGAACTGCTCCTGTGTTTTTGTAAGAAGAAAATTTATTGAGAAGATTAGCTTTTTCTTCTTTAGTTTGTTCAGACTGCTCGAGAAGAATAGATTTATTGCAAAGCTCTGAAAAATAATTGCACACTTGGTCTCTCAAATAATAACTGGGGAAAAATATCGCAGTATTTCCAGGAACGGTATTTGCTATTTGAGCGCAAGTTTTTGCTATTGTTTTATACTGCTCTTCATTTCGCATTGTAAATTTTGTTGTTGTATTGGGAACTATTAATGCTAGTTTGTTTACTGCTGGAAAAGGTGAGGGATACTCTTTTTTTATTGCAGAACTAAAGCCAAGGATATCTGCATACATTTCTGTAGGGATTAGAGTGCCCGACATTAAGATTATTGATTTACATTCGCTGAGAATTTCTTTTGTCATAAGAGATGGATCTAAACATTTATTCATCAAAATAACATTATCTTTTTTCTTAGATAATATTCTTGTAAATTCTTTTCCTCCATCAGGCCATTGGTCGATGAATTCTGCAACAGTTCCAAGACTGCTCTGCTTTTTTTCTTCTCTAATCATATCTGCTATTAAATTGAGCTGTTGAACAAAACTATCTGGATCAATGATTTTTTTAACTTCTTCAAAGAATTTTTCTTTAGTTATTAAGATTTCTTGGTCATCTTTGAGGTCGTGAGAGAATTTATGCAAAGTCTCAAGCAATTGAACTAAAGGAAGTATTAAATCATCCGCTTTCGATTCCTTTGCTTCATTTACTGCTCTCTGAATAATTCTAGTGGTTAAAATTTTTGTAGCTAACTCTCGCATTCTTTCAGGAACGTTATGCCCTTCATCGACTATGATTATAGATTTGTCCAGCTCTTTTCTTGTTTTGTTAAGAAAACCTTCTCTTATTTTAGAATTAAAGATGTAAAAATAATCTGCAATAATCACTCTTGCTTTAGCAGCTAAATCGAGAGAGATTTCGTAAGGGCAGAGTTTTTCTTCTTTGCACTCATCTATAACTTCTTCAATAGGTATTGGAGAACGGTTTGATAATTCATTGACGATTACTTTTGCTTTTGGATCTGTTTTGGATTTTGCATTAATGAAATACTCACATTGTTGGTTCTCTCGCAAATGCTTGCAATAAGGAACAAAATCGCTAGTATGCATGGTAGATGCTCCTTCCATTGCACACATCCATTTTTTACCGATTATTGAGGATACTGGAATTGGTTTATTGTATTTCTCTTTCAATATTCTCATCGTGTCTAGGACGATTTTGTGTTGAGTGTGCCTTGAGGTTAGAAAGAAAATAGTTAAATTTTTTTCCATGGCGAAATGTAGAGCTGGAGCAAGAGCAGCTGCAGTTTTTCCTAAACCAGTTGGCGCATGAATTAAAATATGCTTGCCAGAATTCAAAGCGTCAGCAATGTCATTCACGAGCTCTTTTTGAATCGGTCTTAAGCTCTCGTGAGGAAAGATGATTTGAGTCATTTATTCAGAATGTTTTAGCAAAGTTTATAAATTAACTGCAGTTGAAATTATTTTATGCTATCAAAATTTTTCAGAAGGAAAGAAGAGCCCAAAAAACCTGTGCTTGAAGAATTATTAGAACAATTGCCTTCTGAAGAAAGAGAATTTGCAGAGATTGGAGCGGTAAGAACAGGCGCTAGCGAAAATCCCGAGTATGCTTCTAAAGCAAGCGATTTTTACTCAGACAAACACAGCGACCCTGACTTAATGGCAAAATTCGAAATTCTAAAAGGAAACCCTGAAGGAGCAATTGCAATATATACAAATGATTACCCTTTTATTGAAGAAGCTGCAAAAGTTGCAAAGACACACATAAGTATTGAACGCGCAATCCAAGTTTATGAAAAAGCAATAGAAAAATATGATGCGGGAAGATATCATGAAGAAATTGCAAGATTATATCAAGAAAAAGGAGATACTGCTAATGCAGAAAAATATTTCCGAGAAGCGATTGTACTATATGAAAAAGATGGACGTTTTAGAGAATTTGAAAGGCTAGAAAGAGAACATGGAAATTTGGAAAATATAATGTCTATGTATGAGAAATTGGCTGAATCAAATGAGGGCAACAATAAAACAGCTTTTTATTATAGTGCTCTTCATGTTGCAGAAGAGATTGGCAATCAAGAAAAAGTAAAACAAATCAGTGAAAAAATATTGGATGTTTTTTTGGAAAATAATTTAACGTTTATTCGTCCTGAAAATTTACTTGCTCTAGCTAATGAAGTGGGAAATAAAGATAAATTAATTACTGCATATGATAAATTAATTACTGCATATGAATTAGTCGGTTTGTCTGAAAAAGCTTATCAACTTGCTCTGGAAGAGGGAAATACTAGAAGAGCAATTAATATATTTTCAAGAGTACATTCTACTGATAAATTGATACAACTGGCTGAACTTTCTATTGATAACGGATATCCTCACTTAGCAATACCTATATACGAACGTGCGGGCAGGGATAAGGATGCTGCAAGACTTGCAATTGAGCATGGTTACTCACAGAAAGCTTTAGATATTTGTATTCCAATAATTGATACTATTAATGTAGATGGATATTTTAAAGACCCAGATTATTTTGAAATAGCAATGGATGCTTGCTCTGAGTTATATACTGATGGATTGCTTAAAATGGCAATTGGAAAAAAAGCAATATATAGATTTGCAGCACTGGGGGAATTTGAAGTTTCTGCAAAATTCGCCGACAAATTAGGAGATACTGAAAAAGCAAACACATACAGAACGTTAGCTTCTTTGCCGAAAACAAAATAACAAAACTTTAAATACTTCCATTCTTCAATATATATTTTATGGTTGATCCGAATTCAAGCGTTCCCGCAATAGAGCCATTGGCAAATTTTGTCCAACAATTTGTTGGAGGAATACAATGGTTTGTAGGAGGACTATTTGGTTTATATATGATATATTTCGTTATTCAAGTTTACAGAAGAAATCAAGAATTAAAAGTTCTAAAAGAAATAAGAGAAGAAATAAAACATTTACATCAAGTTCTAGTATCTATGGAGAAGAGACGCAAAAAATGATTGAAGTCATAGCAGTTGGAGGATATGGAGAAGTAGGTAAGAATATGACTGCTGTAAAAATAGGCGAAGACGTAATAATTTTTGACATGGGACTTCACATGCCTAACTACATAAGATTTACTGAAGAAGAAGAAGCAGAACTCAAACAATTCCAAAGAAAAGAATTAATTAAAGTGAAAGCAGTTCCTGATGATACTTCAATAGAACATTGGAGAAAAAATGTACGCGCAATAATTCCATCTCACGCTCATTTAGATCACATCGGAGCGATTCCTTATCTTGCAGGAAGATACAACGCTCCAATTATTTGCACTCCCTTTACTGCAGAGGTAATAAAAACAATTATCAAAGACCAAAAAATAAAAATATCCAACGAAATCAAAAGTTTGAATACTAATTCTTTGATGAAATTAACTGAGGACATTAAAATAGAATTTATTAACATGACTCATTCAACTCCTCAGACAGTTATGGTGGTTCTGCACACTCCTGACGGATGCGTAGTTTATTCTAATGATTTTAAATTAGACAATAGCCCCACTCTGGGAAAAAAACCAGATTATGAAAGAATGAAAAAATTAGGAGAGCACGGCGTCAAACTTTTAATAACAGATTCTTTGTATGCTCATGAGCACAAAAAAATGCCAAGCGAATTCTTAGCAAAAGAAATGCTGAGGGATGTTCTGTTAAATGTAGACAACAAAAATAAAGCAATAATAGTTACTACCTTTTCTTCTCATATTGCAAGACTAAAAAGCATAATAGAACTTGCTAAACAACTTGATAGAAGAGTAGTAATTTTAGGAAGGTCGCTGGCAAAATATTGTATTGCTGCGGAGAAAGTAGGAATTTACTATTTCTCTAGAGAGGCAGAAATAGTCAAGTACAGCAAAAAAGTAGAAGCAATGCTTACTCGAATAGAAAGGGACGGCAAAGAAAAATACTTGATAATCACAACAGGACATCAAGGAGAACCAAAAGCGATTTTATCCAGGATAGCTCGAGGAGAATTAAAATTTAGACTTTCTCATGAAGACCACATAATATTCAGCTGTAATGTAATTCCAACTCCAATAAATGAGCAATGCAGAGAAGTACTTGAAAGAGGACTTTTAAAATTCGGAGTTAGAATGTTTAAGGGCATTCACGTTTCAGGACACGGAGCAAGAGAAGACATGCGAGACTTGATAAAAATGTTAGTTCCAGAACACTTGATTCCTGCACACAGCGAAGAAAGCGTAATGAAACATTTCGCAGACTTAGCTAAAGAACTAGGATATTCTGAAGACAAAAATTTACACTTGATAAAAACAGGAGAGTATTTGAAGATTGTAAATAAGGAGCATTAATTCAAGCGTTCTAATAACCATTTCCAAACGGGTTTTATTGTTATTCTCTTGCTATTTATTTTGATTTCTTCTTCTTGTCCATTAGTTAATATTATGCCTGTTTTCAGATTAAATTTATTCATTGCTTCAAATAGTCCATCAAATTCTCTTTTTCTGTTTTTTTCATTTAAATCATAGCAAACTTGAATAGCATAAGTTATTTTGTTATTATCTCTTAATACGAAATCACATTCGTTTTTATCTGAATGATAAAATATTTCTTTTTCTCTTCTTTTAAGCTCTATTGCAACTAAATTCTCAAGAAGCCTGCCTTTATCTTCAGACATTCTGAATCCTAAAGATGTTAAAAATCCGTTATCTGTGCAATATAATTTTCTAGGATTTTGTATTTGTTTTCTTACCGAATAATCAAATTTATTTATGAGAAAGAACAAGAATGCGTTTTCAAAAGAATCGATAATTGATTTTACTGTTAAAAAATTTTTTATTTCCGCAGATTTTGAAATGTTTCTTATGCTTACTAATGAAGAAGGATTAGATAGGAAATAAATAGATATTTCTTTTATTGATTTTTCTTTGCTTTTAGGGAATCTGTTTATTATATCTCTATAAAGAATTTGGTCATACAATTCTTTCACAATAACTTCTTGTTTGGAAAGAATTCGTTTTGGAAACCCTCCTGCTGTAAGATATTCACTGAATTTAGAACGAATAATTGCTTGTTTTTTCGCGTCGATTTTCCAATCTTTTAAAGTAATCTTTTTCGCTGTTAAGAATTCTGTAAAATTAAAAGGAGTTAAACTTAAAGTCAGAGATCTGCCTGTTAATATTGTTGATATCTCTTTGCTTAACATCTTTGAATTAGAGCCAGTAATAAAAATTGAATGTTTTGTTTTAATTCTATCAATCCACTTCTCCCATCCCGTTGCTTCTTGTATTTCATCTACAAATAAAGTGCATTTTTCTTTATACTGTTGTTCAATCAGGAAATCCATTATTTTCTGAAAATCCTCAACAGCGAAACCTATTAATCTTTCATCATTGAAGTTTACATAAAAATACTCTTTGTCTTTCAAACTCAACTTGTTTTTTATTATTTTTAATAAAGATGACTTTCCGCATCTTCTCACTCCAGTTATTACTATAGGTAATTTCAACTCAGTTAACTTCAATGTTTTATTTAATATTTCTCTGTCTACTAGAAACTCTTCTTCTTCAAATTCCTTTTGCTGTTCAAACAAAGCAAAATACAAGTTTTCTCGGTTCATGAATGAACTATGCTGCATTAGTATTTAAAGTTTTCTAAAGTGATACATTTTTTGTAGCACTTTTGATTGAAAGTGATACATTTTTTGTAGCACTTTAAATTTGCGAGTTCGTAAACTCACTCAGCAAATTTAATTTATAGAGGGCTTTGAATAACTCCTGTTTACATCGATATTCAAAGCGATCTTATGAGGAGTTTGACTATTTTTTGATGGTTTTTCAAACTCATCTATATTCTATAGAATAGAAAACAATAAAAAGTATGAAAGAAAAACTATTCAAAATGGTAAAAATGAGTTTCAAACAAAAAATGCAAGTGGCTGTTGGAGCGGGATTGGTTGCTTTTGGATTAAACTCCTGCATTAAGCCAAAAGTCAGACATGATATTCCAATGCATCTTGAAGAAACAGTGTCTAATCTTACTACAATTACAAACACTGCAGATGAAGGAACAAAATTAAATGAAACTTTGGCAGCTAAAGTTAGAAAAGTAGCGGAATATGCTTTAACTAAAGACAAAGGAAAACGTTCTTTACAAATAAGTGAACACGTAACGACTGCTTATGCTAGTTTTGAAGTGAATGGTGTTGGTTACTCTGTAAGAGTTCTTGATTACAATGAATCTGATGTTTTAGGAAAAGATGCGATTGATACACTTCAACTTGAAGTATACTCTCCTTGGGAAAATAATGAAAGAAAAGTTCTTCATGTTAGAGATGTTGGTTTAGATGGGAGGGCAAACTGGGGCGATAGATCTGTATTGAGAGACGATTATGAAGATAGTGATAATCCTCGACAATACTTTGATAAAGAAAATAATATCGGTCTTGAACATCAAGAATTTTATCAAAACAAGCTAGAAAATGTATTGAATACTTTGATAGAATTTTATGAAAAAGAATAATTCTCTTAATATTCTCCATCACAATAAAGCTTTTATACTGGGTATTGGGTATTGGGTGTGAGGGTATAGCCAAACGAGTTTGGCGTAACCTCTTCGAGATAAACTCTCAGAGGTGAGGTGAATTTATGAAACTAGTATTAGCAGATCCGACTTATTTGAGGGACAGCATAGGAGTAATTTCTGAGCTGGTCAACGAAGCAAATTTTAAAATAACAAAAGAAGGGCTAGAGCTTGTAGCAATGGACCCTGCAAACGTTGCAATGGTGATGTTTAAACTTTTGTCGAGCAATTTTGCAGAATATGATGTAGAAACAGAACAACATCTTTCTATAAATCTTGCAAATCTAAAGCAAGTTTTAAAGCGAGCAAAAGCAAATGATATGTTGAAGTTAGAGTTCTCCGGCGAAGGAAAATTAAACATAGAATTAAAATCAGACTCAACGAGAACATTCAGTCTGCCACTTTTAGATGTTGAAGAAAAAGAACAAAAGATTCCAAACTTAACATTCCCTTCAACTGTAGAAATGACCAGCTCAGTTTTAGCAGATGCAATAGAAGACTCAAATATTGTGGGTGAAAGCGTTACTTTAAGTTTAGAGCCTTTGAAATTTACCGTTCGTGCAGAAAGCGAGAGCACTCACGCAAATATAGAAATACCTGGCGAGAACGGGACAAAAATAACTTCAAGCACAACAGCAAAAGTCAAATCAAAATATTCTGTAGAATACTTGAAAAAAATGATGCTGGGAGCAAAACTATCAGACCAAGTAACAGTACACTTGAACCAAGACTATCCATTAAAGCTAGAGTATAAAGT
>CAYHXI010000049.1:0-4786 GCA_964360565.1 uncultured Methanosarcinales archaeon
GAACTAAAAAACAAAACACTTGAAAATTTTTCAAAACCTCACAAAATTTTATTGAATATTAGAGATGAATCTGTTACGACATTTGCAGAGTTGGTTTACAATCCATCTCTTAAAGAGACAGAGAAAGTAGTAGGTTACTTAGAAAGACTACAAAAAGAACCTGTTGAAGATTTCAATGAATTGGCAGAAATAAGTGACGCATTTGAAAAAGGAGGTGAACGTTCGCCTGAGTATGATTTAGGACTAGCCATAATGGTCCAGCTCTTTCTAGTCTTTATCGGCAAAGAAAACGACGACAAAAATCCAGAAAAAATAATAGAGCACCTTAAAACATATCAAGAAAAAGCCATCACTCTATTAAATCTAGTCAAACTGATGGACTGCAAAAAATTCTTTGATTATTATTCAAAAAGAGTTTCAAAGCCAATATTCAGCAGAGAGTTTTTGGCAGATATACAAAAATATGCTCCTGAGGTTAAGTCTAAAAGATGAACCTTTTTATAGTCTAAAAGAATATTCATTCTATGATTGATAGACCTATTGTTATTCCGAGATATATGCGAGAAGACGGCAAATACATTGGAGTTTTAACAAACAAACTAATTGCAAAAGGAGTATCAACTCGACTTCCATTCAAAGATAATAGATTAGAACATATTCTAAATGGAGCAATAGTTTCTTGCGAACAAACAAAAAGTGGACTTTATTCTTGCTTAATAGAACTAGAAAAGCCTGCTCCACAAAGAATTAGAGATTTGTATTGCTTTGCTAAACAACTCCATATTGAAGTAGGAGAAGTTAGAAAAAACCAATTAAAAATATATTCAAACACTCTATTTTTACTTGAGATACCTTTTGATGTTAAATACATAATAGATGAAAATACCCCCCACATTGCTCTGAAAGGAAACTTAGTTCTTGAAGATGACCCTGGCAGAAGCATTTTCAAGTATTTATTCTGGCTAAAGTTAGAAAAAGAACTGAGCGAAGAAGACTATAAAAAATTAAAAAAAATGGACATTGATGATATAACAAATTATTTATAAAAAAAATGAAATTCAAACAAATAATTAATGTCATTTTGCTTTCTTCTATTTTCTACACCTCCACATTCGCTCAAGATTTCGCTCCCAAAATTTCAGATGTTGCTCAGCAAGTCAGAAATGAAGAAAAAAAAGAACGAACAAAAAAATTACTTAGCATAGACCATTATTTAGAAAACCAAATAAAAAAGCCAGAAGTTGTTGAACAAGAACCGATAGAGTATTATTGCAGAAGTTTATTAATGGTTTTAGGAATCAGTGCAGATTCTTATCTTTCAGATACTGCAGTTAGGCAATTAAAAAGAAAAGTAACTAGAGAAGCTGAATCTAGAAGTCTTTATTTTAATGAAATTGGACTTAAGCTGGATAAACCCAAACAAATTAATTTCCAGAAAAACACCGAAATCCGAGAAATCTCAAAAATAGAATACAATTTAGTGAGCGGATTAGGAATTCAATTTTCTCCATACAAAAATGTTTATTTTGAAACAAAGCTTGCTGGAAGCGCAGACCCATTCAAATTAAAAGCCACTCCAAAAATAAAGTCAGAGTTAAACATAGAAGATTACTTAGAGTTCTACGGCGAAATAAGAAGAACCATAAATCGCGATGGATTGCAGCCAGAAGAATACGAAGTGGGATTTAATTTAGATGTTCTACGACTATGGAAAAAATATCACCCTCCAAAAGAAAGAAAGCCATTGGAAGACGTTCTTGAGCAATGGAGAGAGAAGATGAAAGGAAGCGAAGAAAAGAAAGAAGAGTAAAATTTTTATATTAATTAGTATTTATCCTCACATATGACTCGAAAACCAGAGCTAACTCCAAAATACATCAGCAAAGATGGAAGATACATGGGATTTGTATCTGACAAAAAAATAGAAAATAATGAAGCAAAAAAATTCGTTTTTCACGATAATAATTTAGAACATATAGTTAAAGGTACTGTTGTTTCTTCTGTAGAAACAAAAGAAGGACTATACTCTCACTTAGCAGAACTAAGCCCTCCTGCTCCTCAAAGATTAAGAGACTTTTATTTTTTTGTTAAAGAACATCATTTTGCAGTTGGAGAAGTAGGAAAAGAACAATTAAAATTATACTCCAACTCTGTTTTTAAAATTGGAGTGCCAATAGGATTCACATTTACTGCAGAATCAAATAATGTGAACGTTCCATTAAAAGGAACTGTTGTTCTAGAGGAACCCAGCACAAAGACTCCTCAATTCAAGTATGCATTCTGGCTGAAGCTGGACAAAGAATTAACTGATGAAGAGTACAATTCTCTGAAGAAAATAGATGTGGATGATGTAGGGAATTACAAAATTTAATTCAACAAATCACGAAATAAGTATTCTGGCATATTGTACCTCCAAAAATTATATTTTCTCTGGCGCAGCACCATTTCTGCTCATATAAGATTCAACATTACCTGAGTTATCTAAACCAATTATGTATTTATCATTATCTGAAATAATAACTATTCCATTAGCAGTTTTATCTAAATTAGAGAAAACATGTCTTGCTTTATCAAGAATTGCAGTTCCTGGAGGAGTTATTATTGAAGGAGCACCATTATTAATTAGTTGGATTGATTCTTGAGCAGTTACAATATATTTATTGGTGCCAATTTCAAAAGTGATTGAAGAGGGATTTCTAATACTAGATAATATCTGAGATGCTTCATCATAAACTGATATCGGAGATGCTCCACTACTTCCCCTCCCAGCAGTAGCTTCTCCACAAACCACCTCGAATCCAACTGGTCTTTCCACAGGTTGTGCGGTTTTGGGATTAACTGAAACTCTGTTTGTTGCTTCTCCAGTTTTATCTGCGTCTAAAACTTTGAAAACTATCGTCCACTGTTTAGTTGATTTTGGATCTTGACAAGGTTCTATTTTTTCTGGCTCCTGGTTGTTTATTGTTACTGACAAATCTTCTTGAGAATTAATTAAATCTTTTATTGCCTGAGAATTTGTTATGGTGAATTTAACTGTTTTAATATTTCTGTTATTTTCATTATCATAACTGATAATTTCATATGTATCATCACTCAAATCATACTCAACTCGCTCTCCAGAAATTTCTTTTACTCCTTCACGTTTAAATTTAAATTCATTTACTGATTTGTAAAATTTAATCGAAACTGTTCTTTTGTTTTTTCCAAAATCAATCCCATTTACATCAAACATTTTAACAGCTCTCAAGTATTGTCTAAAATTCGTATTTATTATTCTCCCTTTTGCAGTTACTGTAAAAGAATCCTCTGCAGTTGTCTTAGCAAACGATTCATCTTTATTGATTAAGTATCTAGTGTCTACAGGAACCGGATAAGTTCCATCTGTTGTCAAAGGAGTATTATCTCCTTTTGCTTTTATTTCTCCCACCTCATTCTTTAACTCCCATGAAAGAAATTTATTCTCCTCAGGTTTATTTCTTATCTCAGAAGGATAGTTTTGGTTGATTGTAACTGTGAAAGATGGTGTTTGGCCTAAATAAAATTTTTCAGGAATCGGTTTCGCATCTTTTATTTCAATACTTCCCTGCTGTTGTCCGAATTTGCATAGATAGCTTCCCGCAATTGGGTCGAATGAACAGAATGCTGGAGCATCTCCGCCAGTTAATGGAATGTAGCATTCTGCTTGGCCTGTTTTCATCTCACTCTTTACTTTTGGATCTGTTGATTCCCAGCGCAGGACTGCTCGGTCATATCTTACTTTTGAATTATCAGAATTGTCTGATGCTTGCACTACATAAGTTAATTTCTGGTCTAAAATTTCGTCTTTCAACAGAGTATCTTTTGGAGTCTCCTGCGGTCGAACAGTCATGATTTTCTCCTGCCCTAATTTATTGCAGTCACACTCTCCGTTTTTAAAGCCGTCTTTAGATTCGCATTTGTACCCTGTAGAACATTTCAACTCGAGCCACCATCTCAAATCAGAGCCAGGAGCGACAAACGCAGTTGTTTCATAAATCCAAGTCGTCAAGCCTTTTTGGCCTTGAATTGTTATTGGATTGTATCCTGCAAATCTTCTTTTGCAGGGGAACAACATAGCTTGGCTCGGGATTGGTATTTCTGGAATGCTTTGTTTGTAAATACTTTCAACATCTAAATCATAAGGAAGTCCGAAAGCTGCGGCACACATTGCATGCTGAAGTTTTCTTTCAACAAATAATGATTTGAATACTGCTGTTTCTCCATATCTCGACCTCATCCTTTGCTGAGTAACAGTTGTCCCTTTAGTTATAGCGTGAAGAATATCTCCTATTCCTCCGCTGGATAATTCTCCAACGCTTCCAATCGCTCCTCCTTCGCTGTACTTCTGAGTGAAGCATCTTGCCATGTCAAAAACAAAGTCGCAGACATACACTGCAATAAATTCTTGACATACTCCAGGACTGCCATCTCCTGTTGTTTGAATTGTTTTAAAGCAATTGTTCGCATGAGTTAATATTTGCTTCCATCTGTTTAGCCAACCAACAATTCCAGGAATATAAACACATCTTGTGCTAGTTAACAAGTTAGCATCTGGTTGAATGATGTATTCTTTGTCAGGAGTGCCGACGATGTTTCTTACTGATCTTAATAGACTTTTTACTTTGTCTGTTGTTAAAGTTGTGCAGTCTGCTCCTTGTCCAGGACTATTAGTATCACAGACAATATTTGTGAGTTGCGTCGCATCAGTAATTTCTTTTTCAGTTTTTAATTTTCCATTTGCAAAGAATATTGGAGTAGCATCTCCATC
>CAYHXI010000049.1:4886-9790 GCA_964360565.1 uncultured Methanosarcinales archaeon
GCAGTATCTGCAACATAAGAAACTTTAATATCATAATTCAGCACACCTTCCGCAGTTGCTACTCCGCCAGGTCCTTTAGGAATTACAACTAAATAAATCATGCTGTCTCTTGCTCCTAAGCTGTTTACTTTTGTAGCATCTAATCTCACTCCTGTTGGTATTTGTTCAGGCATTGGTTGTCCTGCTTTGTCGCAGAATCCTGCAACTGAATTCCAAAGTTTGTTGCATTGAGGACCGTTGCCTCCGATTTGATTACTTCCTTCTTTCTGCTCCGCTAAGCATGCGCTTTCTTTAAGTTCATCAAATGTATCAAATCCTAAACTTCGCACACCGCATGTCTCTCCCCATTCTTTCATGTATTCTGCTCCGCAGCAATCTGGACTTGCAGGTCTGAGCAATGGGTCGCATTTGGATTTTTTAGTAGCATCGTTTGAATCAGAATATATTTTTCTGACTCGGTCAATATCTGCTATTGAAGAAGCATCTTTGAAACCTGATTTCAACGCGCAATCGCTTCCGACGAATAATTTGCCTCCAGATGCTGAAGGAACTTTGTAATTATCAACACTAACTCCTCCTATTTGTGCTCCTGACAAAGTTATATCTGTAATTTCTCTCACATCCTCCTCAGTATATCTCAAATAACTTTGCAGTGTAGGCGCACTTACTCCAGCCACTCTTTCGCAAATTGGACGGACAACTTTGTAGTCGAATTTTCTGTTTTTTTCTGTTGCGCTTTGGCATAAGTTGCAGTTGGAATTTTTGGCTTTTGCAGTAGTATCTCCAGTTTTATCATAAACCGCATCACACAATCCTGCTTTTGCAACATCAACATTAAATCCTCCATCAACTAATTTTTTCACCCAGCTTCCTTCGCAGGCGTACGTTTCATAAATTTGCAAGCCCCAAGATGCAAGAGAAGAACCCATGCATCCGTAGAATAATCCTTGGCCGACGTTGTTCAACGGCTTCAAAATAGCATCTATCGCATCAATTACAATCTGAACTTTCTCGATTGTCGACTGCAAACGTTTCGAAGCCAAATGAATTTCAGGTCGAACTGCATCGATTGATACTTCTACTTTGTTGCAGAATTTTTGAGTTTTTGTATCTAAATCAAAATTTTCACGTCTTTCATTTGTTCCAGGGTCAAAAGTTATTCTTGGAATTTTTTGAGAATATTTTAATTCACCCATTAAATAAAATCTTACACAACCGAATCCAGGAACTTTACATTCCTTTCCTTTCCTGTGCTCAGAAATGTTTTTTTCGCGGGCGTAATCAGTATCTTTTTTTTGTCCAACAATTCCTTTAAGAGCCGCAAATTGAACTTGAGCGTATCCTAAAATATCTCTACCTCCTTTTGGAATTTCGAAGAGAGGAGGAGTAATCTGCACCCATTCTTCATCAAATTTTTCAGACTCTGAAGGACTTAACTGCATAGGATACACTGTCGGCGCACCTACAAATGAAAAATCATAGCTTCCAGTATAAGTTATGTTAAACGGTATTCCGAAAGTTTGAATTCCTTGGAGCATAAGTCGCGGATTTAGTATTGTTGGAGAAGGTTTTTCCCAGTTTATTCTGAAATCTCCTCCTGAACCACACAAAGAATATTTTATTTCAGAAGTTTTTATGGCTTTACGGCCGGCTAAATCTACTGCTTCAAGTTTTATTTTATTCGACCACTCTGAAGAAATTTCAGCTCCAGAAGTTCTATCTTTTGCAGAGATTTGGAAATAAGCATTTCTTTTCAGTTCAATCTCTTGCTGAAAATTTCCGTTTTCATCTGTTAAAACTCCTGCTTTTTCTAATTCTTCATTTATAAATATATTAACAGATGATTTCTCACTCACTTTACCTCGCACAGTTACAATTCGGTCATAACTAGGAGTTAATTGTTCTAGATTATCAGATAAAAATGTCGGAGGCTGAGTATCAACTATTGTTTTTTTAGATTCTTTTGCAGAATTTCCTGCTTTATCTGTTGCGACAACTTCGACTTTTGTTGTTTTTTCAACAGGAAGGTCTAAGTCAACGCTGAACTCTCCATTCGCAGGTAAGTTCTTCTCCTCAACTTCAGTTTCTGTTTTATAAATTTTAATTTTCAATTCAACTTCTTCAGAAGTTTTTCCTTTCAAAACAACTTTACTTTGAACATTCGCTTCTGGAAGATTTATTTCTAGAATTGGAGGTTTGGTATCGATTTTTACAATTTTTTCAGTTTCAGAACTGCTTCCTTGAGAATCTATTGAGACTGCTCTGAGAGTATTTTCTTCCTCTGGTAGTGTAACATCCAATAAAGTTTCGCTTCCTCTTTGAGGAAATGGACTAAGCTGTCTGGCTAGCTCATCATTTACGAATAATTTAAACAATTGTCCTGCAGGAGCAGTTATAGGAACATCAACAGTATGCGAGTTAACAAATTCTGGAAGATTAATCTCAAGAGTTTCTTGAGCTGAAACTATCTGCAACAGAGACAGAACTACTAAAAATGCAATAATTATTCTTGTTGTTTTCACCATTTTTTAATTATTTGATTTGTTACCTAAACGTTGGTTTTAATGTTTCTTTAAACTTTTCGCTTCTTGCAAGACTCATAAGTTCTGCCATCTCTTCTTTACCGGAAGGCAATGGACTCATTGTCAGCACATGAAATATTATTGTGTCTTTATTAACAAAATCTTTGTAATTGAGAGGAACTTCTTCAAAGAAATATCCTCCTCTGAGTTCATCTTCTTTTGTAAGAGTTACACTTAAATCATATTTGTATGTTTTGTCTGCGATTTGCAAAGTGCTTTGTTTATCTGGAACAAATTTTGTTGTAGCATCAAAAGGCTCATTTTTTAACGAAATCATTATTGTTGCATCTTCATTTGGACTTAACAAACTAGGAATTTTATCCAGCTCATCTAAATATTTTGAGTAAGCATGCTTCACAACTTCAACTTTCATATCTTTTAATTTTGTGAGCATTAATTCAAGTTTATCTTCAGTCATGACATCTTGTTTGTCAATGTATCCATTCTTTGTTGCTTTGATTATTGGATTTGCACAGCCTGGAGGAAGGTTTGCGGTTAATTTGTAATCCCCTTGCTCTGCTTTTGTTGCTCCAAGATTGCACGCTTGCAGTCCGCACAAAAATTCTATTTTTGCATCTTTAATTGGAGTTGCAATCGGCAGCCCTTCTTCAAATCCTTTTACAATGAATTCTGCTGTTTTGTCGCTAGGCTGCTGACAGTATTCAGTATCATAGTCTATGCTTTCAAAACTTCGGTGGCCGAAAGTCACTCGCTGCCCTTCATTTGAATTTATTAAAACTGGGAAAGCCATTTGGAACGTGAAACCTTGCTTGTCAAAAGCATTATCGTCTTTTACACTCATCAGCAATGGATAAATTATATCGTATGCAAAATGCCATTGGTTAACACACATAAAATTAAGATATTTTCTAGCTCCTTTCATCAGATTGCTTTCCATGTTTCCACCAGCATTAGGCTTAGCATTTATGCTCATTCCATATTCAGGAACGTAAGAAAATCCTGCTTTAAGTTCTGAGCTTTTACCGACGTCAAAATTCGAGTGGAAATAATCATATGCATCTTCTGGAGCATTTGAAGGGGCATTTAATTTTTCAAAATTAGGTGCATCTCCTTCAACATATTTTCCCTCAGTATCTTTTTTTTCAGTGTACGCCTCCAATTCAGAATAAATTTTGTCTTTTGATTTAGAAAGACCAGTGTAAACTGAAGCGGACTCTTGGAAAGGAAGGCTGTTCGTGTTTTTTATACGCACAATAGGAACATTGTATTGAAGTGTTTGCTGAAGTTCAGTTTTGATATCTTGAATGTTCCACTTCTTTTTAGAGCAGGAGAATTCCATTCCTGAAATTGGTATGTTAGGACTTATAGAAATTAAATCCATAGTCATTTTTTCAAATAACTTTTGCTTATTTTCAGTTTTCATGAAAGCATCTGCGAGCTGCCAAGCTTTCTTTATTTTAACATCCAGCTCAGAAATGAAAACATCTTGAACTGTTTTTTGTCCAGCAGAAGTTATTTCCAAAGGCCACTCTAGTTTTGTCTGGACTGAGTTATCTGTAAAAGTTGAAGTAACTTTAACTTCAGAAATTGCTCTTACACTTTTGCCTTTTATGATTTCAAAATTGTTCAAACACTGAGGAAGAGCATCTCGCACGTATTTCGACAGCTCTGACTCCATGTATTTAATCGAAGGAGTTCTATCTTCGCCTTCATAAAACCACATGGGAATTTTAAACGCTCCAAAAGGATCTAATTGCAGATAACTATTTGGAGATTTAGAAATCGCAGGAGGAATATTCATGAACCCTCCCTGAGCGCCCAGACGAACTATTCCTTGTTTTGCAGCCTGCGAAGTGCATTGTACAACTAAATCATAAACAGGCCTTACCTCAGGAGAAACTTTTATTTCTATTTTAGAGGGAGCGAACGTAGAATAAATCATCAATCCTGCAACTAGAAGAATGGCTAACCCTAGTATTATGTAAACAGTTATCTGCCCCTTTTTACTCATCCTTAACCTCTTTTTGAATAGTATCTAATATATTGACATCAAAAGTATTTGATATTTATAAATATAGCGCACTCTAAACTCCATCAAGCACATTCTTCAAATAAGCTCTACCGATACTCATTATAACTATTAGTAGAACAAAATTTGCAGCTGAGCCAAATGTTCCTAAAGGAATATAAGTAATTATTTTTGATAAGATAAAATAAGTTAGCAGGATAAAAGAATATGGAAGAATAAATAAGTGAAGTTTGCCGTATGCAACTGTAAAACCTTTCGTGAACGATTCTTTAATCTTGTTCGTTTTTGCAAGATAATAGTGCGCAACTGTTGATGTGTGAATGTAAAACGCA
>CAYHXI010000050.1:0-9478 GCA_964360565.1 uncultured Methanosarcinales archaeon
TACTTTCAATTAATTATTATTAAAACGAGGTGGATATTTCATGAAAAAAGGGATAGATGTGTCTAGATTAAGTCATTCAACGCTTTCATTGCTTTCAGTTCTTTTAATTGCATCAGTTGCACTTTCAGGATTTGTCTGGGTCAGCAACGGAAGTGATACTGGCGATCTTTTGTCAGGTTTCGCTCCTGCTCCTCAACTTTCAACTGCTAAATTTAGTCAAGCATTTTATTCTTCTTTAATTCCTAAAGCTCCTAAAAAACCAGTCTACACTAACATAGGTGAAAAATTAGGAGAGCCTTTTTTTAGAAATTATTGGGATGCGTCATCTTCTGCTCCTGCAGGACATTCTGCTCCAGTTCTTCAAGGATATTTTCTTCCTTCACAAAACAGTCTTCTAAATAAATATGGTGTGAAGCCTGAATTTTCTCAATACATTAAACCAGTTTATAGAGTTAAAGATGTTTCAAGAAATAAGCAAAGTGCAGATTATTTCTATTTAAATGCCGCTGGAAAAGTTGATAAAACAATAATAGGATATGTTGGAACTGATGAATTAAAAAAATTAGATACTAAGAATCAATTAGTGCAGCTTTCTGCTTCTAAAGAACAAATAGAAAAAGAGAAAAAAGAAGGTAGAACTCCTTCAAAGTCTTTAGGTTGGATTTCAAAGACGAAAGATTTAGAACTTCCTTTGGTTCCTGCTGCTAAGGTTGCATTACCTAAACCAAAACCTTCCGCTAAAAAAATAATTGCTAATTTCATGTTTGATCAAGTAGTGTACTCTAGCTTAGCTCCAATAATTTCTAAAAATCCACTATACACTAATCTTGGAGAAACTAAAGAGAATCCATTTTTCAGAACATATTTGGATACTTCAATTACTCCTCCAGTAGGACATTCTGCGCAAAGTCTTAAAGGATATTTAATTTCCAAAGATAGCACATATGCAGACCGATTCTTCAGCATTAAAAAAGAATATTCTAAATACTTGCAGCCGTTGTATAGAGTGAAAGGTGCGCTTCGTAAAGGTGGAAAAGAAACAGATTACATTTATCAAACAAAGCCAGGTAAAACAGATAAAACATTAATTGGTTTTGTTGGAACTGATGAACTTAAAAAATATGATACTAAAAATAAATTAGTAAGACTAGTTGCGTCTCCTGAACAAGTTAAATACTTTGCTACACGAGGATGGAGTAATCCAACCTCTCTAGGATGGATATCTTTAACAAAAGGAGGCTTTGATGCTGTTGAAGGAGAAACTGTTCCTCTTCCTCCTGAACCTCCTGTTGTAGTTCCAACAGTTGTTCCGTTGCCTTTACCTCCTAAACCAACTCCTGCTCCGGTTCAACCAAAACTTTCAGATTTAGCAGAAATACTCTTAGCTGGAAAAACTGTTCAGATTAGAATTGATAATGCAAACGCAGGAATTCATCCTTCAGTAATTGGAGAAGTGTATGAGGTTATATATGATTCAAAAAAGAATGAATTTACTTTAACTGGATTTAACCCAGTCACTGGTAAAGTTGAATCAAAAACATTCTCAGGGAAACCTGTAGATTTAAAGAAGAATGAAATAAATATTTTTGGGTATAAAGCAATTTTCAATAACGTGCCAAAAACATTCAAAGATGACGGCAGCCGTGCAGGAATTTCATTTGACGGAGTCTGGGCTTTAGATGGTTCTCTTAAATCTACTAAGAAAACTCCAACTCCAGAACCAATTTGTCTTTCAGTTGTTACTTCTGCAAAGAATAAGGTGACTGGTGAGTGTAAGGAGTTCCCTAGCTCATGTATTCCTGATGGTTGGACTAGTGTAAGTGAATGTCCAAAGCCAACTCCTACCCCCACACAGTCTCCAACAAAAACTCCAACGCCCACATTGGCTCCAACTAAAACACCTACTCCAACTCCAGAGCCAGAGATCTCAATCTCGATAGGAGATGCGACTGTTGTTAAACCATAAAGAGGTACAAAAATGAAACTAAACTTAAACCATGCTTTGCTTCCACTGTTTGCAGTTTTTTTAACTGCTCTAGTTGCTACAGGAGGGCTTTATTCAATAAATGATAATTCAGACAGTTCTCAATTGACTGGAGAGGTTACAGGTTATAAAATGTTTAATATTCCGAGTGCTAAACCCGCTCCAAGAATTTGTGCACAAGTGATAACTCACGCATGCGAAGATAGAAATCCAAATAATTGCAGAACTTTTTCAAACGCGTGTCTGCCTCCAGGTTGGAGTAGAGCACCAAAACTTACAAGACCTGAACCAATAAGTACTGAGCCCGTTGGTGAGCTATTACCAACTCCGAAGCCAACAGTAACTCAATCTAAACCTTCTTTAGCACCTATCAAACCAGACCTAAAAAAATGTATATTTAATGCTAAATCTCGTCCTTGTGTTCCTGGAAGAAGTACAGATCAATACGGATGCCGTAATTGTATTAAAAAAGTGGTTAGATGAATTTTCAAATGAAATCAAAGAAAACAAAGCTTAGCAACAAACAAATTGTAGCCCTCTCAGCTTTTTTAGTTTTAACTTTAGCATTATCAGGACTTTTGTTGACTTCAAATGGTGATGCGGTTACAGGATATCAAGTCACTCAAGCTAAATATATTGGATTGTCATTAGACGATTTGAAAAATAAAGGAAGCGGATGGTTCTCCGATGCTAGTGTAGCAAATTATGGTAATTTCTATGTTGCATTTAACGTTTCAAGATTGCAGAGTAATAGAGAATATGATGGAAGAGATTTTGGAGATTGGGATGTGAGATTTGTTTTTAGTACTTATCGTGGTTTAGTATTGGCTCGCAAATATCCTTCAGGTATAGTAATAAGAAAAACACAAGTTAGTCTGAAAGATACAACTGTAGATACTTGCAAACCTTTACTTACTCAGCAAGAACCACTAGGAAGTCCTACAATAGCATATCAAGAATCTGGATATGGAAGTCAGGGATACGAAAGTTTTAGTTCTATGTGTATATTATTAGATAATAAAGACTTATTTAAGTTTGGATTTGCAGGAATGACTGCAAATAGAGCTGATTTTAGATGGGAATTCCTAGGAAATTTGGCGCCAAAATCAATCAAAGTTACTTCTCCTAATGGTGGAGAAAAATTAAATTCTGGTGACGTTTACAGAATAAAGTGGGATTCAAAAGGAGTTAATAAAGTTAATTTGTATTTAAAAACATCTCCTTCAGTAATTTTTCCAATAGTAACTGATTTAGCTAATAAAGGATTTTATGATTGGAAAGTTAATATTGGGGTACAATCTGGTGATACTTTAAAGGTAAGAGTTGTAGATGTTGAATCTGCTTCAATTGTTGACGAATCTGACGGCGATTTTACAGTTTTTAAGCCAACTGCTACACCTTCTCCAACCAAACCTCCAGAAATATTTCTTCCACCCACTCAACCAAATAGATTGCCAATCGGAAGTCTTTTAGAAATTTCTTCCACAGGACTTGCTACAGGATGGAGTTTTGACCCTGACAAACCTTCTGCACCCAATAAAGTATTGCTTTACATTGACGAAGTACCAGCTGGAGAAAGAAAAGGAATACTGCTTGCAGAAGTTGTTGCAGATAAACTATCTGCTCTTGACTTGACTAAATATGGTGCTGAAGGAAAAAATCATTATTACACTTTCCAAGTTCCTTTAGATAAATACAGCGACGGAAAAACCCATGCTGTTTATGCATTCGGAGTTGATTTAGACAATCCTTCTTTGAAAGAACATTTTGCTGGCTCTCCAAAAAGATTTACTTTTGGAACTGCTCCAAAGCCTCCAGAACTTAAACCAACTCGTGTTTCAATTCCAATAATTCTTGAGAGTCCTACAATTTCTCTCTTAACTGGCAAATCTATTTGGAGATATGTTACAGGATATGTTCCTGCATCTGCATCTTCTAAAAAAACAGTTACTGTGAAATTATCTTATGATAACAAAGTGCTTAAATATACTGATTTAACTTTAAGAACTGGAGCGGATGTTAAAGCAAAAGAAGTTTCTCCTGGAAAACTAGAAATTACTTATACAACTACTGCTGATCTTTTTCCTGGCGAGCTTTTCAAAGTTAATTTTGAAAAACTAGATCCTAAATCAACAAGTGTAACTTTAGATACTGCTTTAGAAGATGGCTTTAAATCTATGAAGATAAAGAAGAGCACATCAGTTGTAAAAGAGACGTAAAAATGAAAACAAAATTCAATCACACGATTCTTTCATTGTTTGCAGTAGTTTTAACAGCTCTCGTTGCAACCGCAGGGCTTGTTTCTTTAAATTTTGATTCGAGTGATTCTTTGACTGGTTATCAGACTGCAGCACCAACTAAAGATTATACGCTTCAATTTAATAACTTTGGTACACAAAAAGTATCTCTTGAACCTGGAACATTGGTAACTGAGGTTTCCTGGAATATCTGTAGCGGTTTGAATCCTGAGCGACAATATTTATCTCAAGGAATGAGTCGGCTTTCGATAAAACTTAAAAACTTAAAAGATAGTCGTTACGATTACTTTTTAACCTCTCCTAACTTAGGCGGTAATGCTCAAACTCGAGCTTATGCTGCTTGTGCAAAAGGTTCTCCTGGAACTTTGAAAACATATAATTCTCCTGCAGATTCTGTGGAAGTTACATTCCAACCTCTCAGTCAATATGGAGTTGCTAAAGCATCTGGTTCAGTCACTATAAAAACTACAAAGGCCACTCCCGCCCCAACTAAAACTCCTAGTCCAACACCAACTCCTGTTCCAACAAAGACGCCTACACCCACACCCTCCCCAACACCAGTTCCTTCTTTTATGAAATTAATTTCTCCAAATGGTGGAGAACAATTAAAATCTGGCGAGACATATAAAATAAAGTGGGATGCCAGTAAAGATTTAACATTAGTTGATTTAACTTTGAGATCTGATGGTACAAGTACTGGTTCAATCGTGGCAAGAGATATTCCTAATACTGGATTTTATGATTGGAAAGTTTTTGAAAAGAAAGATATATATTATAGTTTTAATACAGACAAATTAAAACTTAAAGTGACTGGTAAAAAACTTGCTGCAGGAGGAGGTTTTTACGATTTCAGTGATGATTCTGATGCTTCATTTGCTATTTCTCCAGCTCAATCTGCAACTCCAACACCAACTCCCCCTTCAACTCCTCAACCAATCAAATGTTCTCTTCTTAGTGAGCAATATAATGCAGGATGTCCTCCAGACCAATGGTGTAAAACATATGTAGAATCAGCATCAGGAATTTGTGTTCCTGGAGCTAGACCTACTCCTACTCCGACTCCAACTCCATCTCCTACTCCAACTCCCACACCTAAGCCTCTTCCTAAAATAACTGATTTAATTTTAAAAGAAGTTAGACAAACTGGAACTGCTGTAACTCCAAGATATACTGCGATAGTATGTCCTGTAATGGATTCTAAGTTTAGTTGGAATGAACTTGGACAAACTATGGAAGGTCAAAAATTAATTATGTCTGTAAAGACTTCTTTAGCTTTCACAAACTTAAATGATCCTTCAGGTCGTCTAGAACTTTATCCTATGGCTGTAGGTTTTGGTTCTGGTCAATATTCTGATTGTCTTAAATTTGAAGGTAATGTTCCCTCAGGTGCTGTTTCAGGACCTTATGCAAGATCTCAACTTTTACCTTTGCCTGAAAGTGGTTGGAAATTTGAAATAGTTGTTGACCCAGAAAATACTATTAAAGAAACTGATGAAAATAATAACAGAATGCAGTGTTACAAAGAAGTTTGTCCTGCGAAGCCTCCCACTAAAACTCCCACTCCAACTACCACACCTTCACCAACTAAAACTTTAACTCCTTCCCCCTCTCCTTATATTCCGCCAATTAAATCTCCAACTCCTTCGCCAACACCTTCACCAAGTCCAACACTAATTCCTGAATTTAAACCAATTAGAGTTGCATTCCCAATTATTTTGGAGAAAGCTAGAACCTCTCTTTTAACTGGAAATTTCTGGCAATGGATTTCTGGTCAACAAACAGCATCAGTTCTAAAAGAATACAAAATGGTTGTCTCTTTCGACAACAAAGAATTAAAGTATGTTAGTGTAGCATCTAACGCAGGAATAAAAACAACAGTTAAATCAGATAATACTCAAATAGAAATAACTTACTTGTTGCCTTCTGACTTCAGCGGCGGAGAAATTGCTAAATTGTACTTTGATAAATTATCTGCAGGAGAAGCGGATGTTACGATTGATTCTGTAACAAGTAATGGAAAGCCAGTTAGAGTAGGTAAGAAGATTGGAATTGCTAAATAGTCTGTGGAAGATGGTAATGAGTGATTTGTGGTGGAAAATATATCTTTGATTATCTAATTTCAATAACAACAATATTTAAATATTCTTGGTTTTGTTATTAGTATAGTTTTTAGTTAAAAAAAGGGAGGTGCTCGCTTTATCTGTAAATTCGGTTGCTATGATGGTGCGTGCAGGAAGAGTAAGGTTTGAACTGATTACAGAAGAAAAATCAATGACTACGCACCACTTACTACCGACTACAAACTATTTCAACCCAACCAATCCTTTGCCTTCTAAAAACTCTAGAGACGCTCCTCCTCCTGTTGAAACGTGAGAGTATCTCTTCGTCAACTTTAATTTTTCAATTAGTGCTGCGGTGTCTCCTCCTCCAATTACCACTGTTGCGCTTAAATTAGCTAAGAATTTAGCTATTTCTTTTGTTCCATTATCAAAAGGAGGATTCTCAACTTTTCCTAAAGGTCCATTCCAAAATACTGTTTTGGCGTCTTTAAGAATAAATTTGTAAAAATTAATTGTTTCTCTGCCTATGTCTAGCCCTATCATTTTTTTAGGTATCTTTGTTGATTCAAAATTTCTTCCTTTGTTCGCATCTAACTTTAAAGCGCACATTACATCTTCAGGCAATACTATTTTTTCTTCATATTTTTTCAACATTTCTTTCGCGAATTTTACGCTATTAGATTCGAATTTGAATGTTCCTAAATCATATTCTTTTGCTTTGAAGAAGGTAAACATCATTGCTCCTCCAATTAAAATTAAGTCGCATTTTTTTGCAAGATTTTCTATGACTTTTATTTTGTCGCGGACTTTCGCTCCCCCTAGAATAGTTATGAATGGTCTTTTTGGTTTTTCTAGCAATGAAGACAGTATTCTAACTTCTTTCTCGACTAAGAATCCAGTGTATCTCGGTAGGAATTTTTTCACACCAACAATGGAAGCATGCGCTCTATGAGACGCTCCAAAAGCATCATTCACATAAATATCTGCTAAACTTGCTAGTTTTTTCGCAAACTTTAAATCATTTTTTTCTTCTTCTGGATAAAATCGGATGTTTTCTAAAAAAAGTATTTCGTAATTTCTTAAGGTCTCTTTTATATCTTCTTGGAGATTTACAACAGGCACTTTTCTGTTCAAAAATTTTCCAACTTCTTTTGCAACAGGTGCTAAAGTAAGTTCTTTGACGAATTTTCCATCAGGCCTTCCTAGATGCGAAACTAAAATTATTTTTGCATTCTTGTTTAACAGATATTTTATTGTTGGCAAAGATTCTTTTATTCTTTTATTATCTACAACTCGTCCATTTTTTAGAGGAACATTAAAATCTACTCTTAACAGAACTGTTTTATTTTTTACGTTTGCTAGAGTTATTGATTTCATTTCACTACTCTTTCCTCCACATCCAATAAATTAGTAAGATTCCTCCAACAGTTATTGCTGAATCTGCCACGTTAAAAATGGGCCAGAAATGAAAATTGATGAAGTCTAACACAGAGCCTTGCAAAATTCTGTCTCCTAAATTACCAACTGCTCCTCCCAAAATTAATGATGATGCAATCGCCGGTATTTTTTCCTCAACAAATTCCTTTCTGTAATATATTATTCCTGCGATTACTATGATTGATATTAGCATCAAGAATGAATTGGAGCCTTGCAAAAACCCCCACGCTATTCCTGTGTTTGTTGTTTGTTCTATGCTGAACAACCACAAATCTATTGGTTTGTTTGCAAAATTTTCAACCAAATATTTTGATGTTCTGTCAAGCAAAATAATTGTGATTGAAATTGCCCAAAATAATATTTCGTTTTTTCTCAGTTTAATTGCATTAAATACATTCATTCTCTTCCTTCTGCAATTTTCTCAATACGAGCTAGTCTGTGATCCAAGCTGTCGACTATTGCTTTTATTGTATCGAGCTTAGACAAAATGAGTTGAACATCTTTTTGTATGTCTCCTGTGCCTCTTTCTTTTTCTTCTTTTTGTTCGAATGAAGCAAACTTAGGCATTGTGGGCTCTATTTTAGGCATTCCCATTTCTTCTTCCTGCGGAGATACAGAAGACTTAAATGGGCTTCCTCCGTCTTCAGGCAAATCATCAAATCCTTCTTCTCTTTTCTTCCAAAATTTTAGTTTATCTAAAGCCAAGTTAATCACCTTTTTTATTTCTTAATTATTTTCTATCAGATTGTTTTCCGCCGCGTTGTTTGTTTTCCTCTTTCTTTTTTCCACTGCTAATTGTTTCCATCTCCCTCGGACCCGAAGGGAGATGGAAACGAATAAAACCAGCGAATCAGCAAAATTTGCATCTTGCGTGGCGGAAAACAATTTTTAATCGGGATTGTTTTTCAGTATATTAACAGTATTATTAATCTCTGACTTTATTACGTCTTTCACCACTTCACCAGCTTTCTCTTTTACGTTATCTATTATTTCATCTTTTAATTCTTTCGCTTCTGCGCTGTATTTTGAAGTTGCTAACTCTTGAACCATTGAAACTTTTTTCACAGCAAATGCAACTAAATCCTGGTCTTCCGTGGCAGATAGCGCATACCATGAACTAAAGACTATTAATGCAAATGCTAAAATAAATATTGATATTTTCATCACTCCTTTAAGAATTTTGAATAATAGGATGATTGCTAAAACAGCTGCAATTATTGCTACTATTTCATAAATTAATTGCATTGTGTCACGACTCTTTCAGAGCATGTTTGTCCTTTTTCATTTTTGTATTCTTTAGGTGGAAGATTTGGTGGTGGAATGCTTTCATCATTTCTGTATATCGGTCTATCTCTTTGTATTTTATTTACTGCATCTTGCATTTTGCTGGAGAAATCTTCTTTTTTTTGCTCAGGAATACTATATTCTTTCATTAAATTGCTCAATGCTTTTTCTCCTTCTGTTGCTGGTTCTTTCGGCTGCTGAAAAATTATTTGTTGTTTTGCTGGCTCTGTTTGAAATATTTTTTCGAATACTGCTTTTATTGTTGCAGGGCCGTCTCCTGGAGGCTGTAATCCTGCTGTTGTAAATGCTCCTTGAGGGATTAATGGAATGTCCATTGCATAAGCTAATCCTAGGAGAGTTATTGTCACTAGAGTTAATTTAACTGCCCATTTCTTCTTAAAAGGAAGCTTTAATTTCAGAGCTACACCAAGCAATACCACTAGAAGCATGAATAC
>CAYHXI010000051.1:0-9418 GCA_964360565.1 uncultured Methanosarcinales archaeon
ATCTATGCCTGCTGTTGATATTGCTGCGATTGATTTGCAGAGGTTTTATTTAGAATTAATGCAGGATTCTAACCCTTGGTGTATTTTTAATCATTGCTCTGGATTGTATGTCTCTAAAAAACATTTGTATGCTTCAGGAGAACTGGCAGATGATACTATTAAAAAATTAAAGAAAGATTACAAAATAGATTTGCCAGAAGTAATTCTTATTGGAGAAAAGCCAGAATATTTTGCTCTTGTGCATGAATATTTGCATTCAATTTTTAATCATTTGCCTGAGGAGAAAAGAAATCATTTATTAAATTCAATGAAATCTAACGCTCAATTTAGCAGAGCACTTTCTTTAACTCACATGAACATAAGTTACTTTGATTGGCCCAGGAAAATTGAAAAAGAAGGTGGGAAATTAATGAGTCAGTTTAAGCCAACAGATCATATTTATACTTTAGACAAGCTTGAGAAAAAAGACCAATTAATGTGTATTGACGAAATTATTGCCTATTTTTACACAACAAAAAGACCCACTAATCGAAAAGCTCTACCTTCTGAATTAACTACAGCTATGAACCGAGTTGGGTACAAAACAAGAAATCCTCCTGAAGAAGGGAGGTGGACTGGAAAATGACTTCAAACACTTTACCTAAAATCGAAGGAGTTATTTGTGTAGCAGATCAATATCGACCTCCAATCTACAGAATAAGAGCGAACAGAACTGATGATGGTGTTTTTGAATTAGATGATTCTTTAGTTCGCTCAGTTGTTCTCGACGGCTTATACACTCAAATTCCTGGATTGAAAAAAGAAAGATTAGACATAGAATATAGAAGAAAAGGAAGAAATATAGAATTACTTCTTAACGACCCTTTCTTTGTAAAAGAATTTCCTGGCTTGCCATTTCATGTTTTAACTTTTAAAGGAGCGGGAGCTAGAAGTAAAATAAATCCACGTTGTGTTATCGATCCATTAAATTGGCCTAGCAAATATGTAATTAAACACAAAAGAATTTGGGGCGGTTTAGACGAAGGCTTTGCAGTTGGAGAGGCAGAAAATGAAATATTATCTTCAAGAAATATCTTTCACACTCCTTATGTTGCTCAGAATAAAATTCCTGAAATCATTCAGAGAGAAATATATAAACAATCTGGAAGAGAAAAAAGAAGTTCAGATGCGAATCTATATCAAATAGTTAGGCTTTCAATGACAAATATAAGACATTCGGATTTCAATACTTTTAATGATGAGAAAGTCAAAGATATTGCAGAGCAATTCTTAAACGTTGGCTGGACTTTAGAAAGATGGATTGAACATTTAGGAAAATTCGACGGCAAATTAACAAAAGAATGTTTGAAATTGGCTGAAAAAGGAAAGTTCTTAGATTTCCGTCCAAAATCCGAATTTAGCGACAACACATATATCACTGGAGAAATAACAGATTTAGAGCAGGTCGTTATTGGAAAGTTTGATGAATGTAAAGAACACCACATTTGGCCTGTTGAAGTTATGTTTCAGAGCAGAAGTTTAATATCAAAAATCTCTCACGCGCTGGGAGAATATTCTAATTCTGTTCCTAAACATTACTTTGAAAAAGTTTCTGAAACTTCAGGATATGAATTTCCATGCGGTTCTGAATCTTCTATTAAAGTTTCTTTGGCAGAGATGTACAGAGTTCATTTAAATTCCCAACGCCAAAAATTCAGAAGTAGGAAGGTGCACGCATGACTCTCGAACTTAAACTCATCGGAAAGAAGGGTAATGGAATGGTTTGTTTGGTTGAGAAAGACGCTCCTCCAATTTATCAATTAATTCCTGATGAAACTGATGATGGTGTTTTTGCGCTAGATGATGAATTAGTTCATTCTGTTGTTTTAGATAATTTATACACTGAAGGAAGGAAAAGAAAGAGATTAAATTTACCATACCGAAGACGTGGAAGAAATATCGAAGTATTAGTTAAAGAACCTTATCATGTTGAAGGTTTTGATGCTGATTTTCATGTAGTAACTTTCAAGGGAGCGGGAGCGAAATCAGGAGATGATGCTGATGAAAAAAGGTATGTAATAGACCCTTTAACTTGGAGAGGAGGAACTCAAGTCAATCAACACGGAAGAATTTGGGGAAGTTTAGATAAAGGTTTTGCAGTTGGTGAAGCCGAAGAAAAAGCTTTGTCAAGCAGAAATATTTTTCACACTCCTTATGTTGCTCAGAATAAGCTTTCTGAAAGAGTTCAGAATGAAGTTTACAAGATGGCTGGAAGAAAACAACCAAATGTGCAATATTGGTCAAGTAATTTTATGATGGTTGAAAGAGAAAAACAATCTGGAGACCCAGACTTATGGCAGGTTGCAAGACTTTCTATGACAAATATAAGATATGAAGAATTTGCTTATTTAATTGATAAAGAACAATTTGCAGAGCTTTCATTAGAAGCAGGTTGGACTTTAGAGAGATGGATAAATCATTTAGCAACAGTAAATGGACAATTAGTAAAGCAGGCTTTGAAGTTAGCATCAAAAGGAAAATTTTTAGCATTCGACCCTGGATCTGGTTTTTCAGACAATACTTACATTACTGGAGAAATTACAGATTTAGAGCAGGTTGTGATAAAAGATTACGAAAAAAATGATAAGAATGAATATTCTGTTGGTGGAGAAATTCCTGTTTGGCCTACAGTTATGATGACTCAAAATGCTGATGTTTTAAGCAAATTATCTGATATATTTACAAAAGATAGAGATTCATATTTAACATCTTATTTAGAAAAACTTTCCGAAGTTTCAGGGTATGAATTCGAAAAGAACGGATGCGAGATTTATCCTTTTGTTTTTCAATATCTTCGCTATAGACGGCAACAGTTCGAAAAAGCAAAAGAAAGGAAGGTGCGAGTATGACCTCTCCTAAAATCTGCATTGAATTAAGCGATGGATTCGCAGACATTTATGCTTTTGCTACTTTGTATGATTATTTGATAGAAAATAATTTTAAAGCAGATGTTAGTGTTTATTCTAGAGGCGATTTAAGTAAAACATTTGAAAAAGTTATTAAGTATAAACTAAATGATGATGCTAGAATTGATTCGCTTTGGATGAGAAACATTCTGCCGGATATTTTCTTAAAAGGATATTGCGATGTTTTGGGAGATCATAGTGATGTTTGCAATAGAGAAATCTTAATAGACCACTCTATTTTGAAAAATTGTGTTAAACCATTAACTGAAGATGAAAGAAACGCTTTGAAAGAAAAATACAAGATTGAATCAAACAAACCAATAGTTGTTGTCGGCTGTCCTGCAGTTGTTGATAACTTTCAAATTCCTGAACTTGAAAAGATAGTTAGAGAATTAAAAGATAAAGCAATGATTTATTTTGTAGGGCATACATCTGACTGCCATGATTATTTACATAATATTAATTCTAGCGTTAGAATTATTGAAGCTAACGGAGTTTTAAGAGATTATTATGCAATTGCTGACGCATCTGTTATTAATAGAAATGTGGTATTTGACTATCACGATAGTATGCATAATTTTATTGAAGCAACTGCAGGAGGACCATTGTTTTTAGTGAGGCCTGGAAATACCGCTCAATACGGATACTTTGAATTAGAACGTTTAGGAGTTATAAAAGAAACAGGAAATATCTTTGACTTAATTTCTAAACTCAAACAATATTTAGATTCTCCAAATGGAGAAGAAATTAGAAAATCAAGAGCTCTGCATTTGGAGAAGTCAAGAAATCTATATCTAAGCGACATTTTAAAAATTCTTAACAAAGCATCAGGACTTTCTGAAGAGCATCCAAATTCTGATTTAAGAGCTAATTTGTGGAGAAAATTCAGTTTACTTTCTAAAGTAAAATACAAGCCCCGCTTAAGAATATTCCATAAAGACACAGTTTGGCGTCCATTTAGAAAAGAAGAAATAGAAACAGTAGAAGTAAGTAAAATCCCTCAAGAAGTTTATAAAAAATATAGGAGGGGGAGATGAAATGACTTCTTTAGATAAATTGGACTCTGAAATTCAAACCATTTTGTATGATTTGCTTTATTCCGTAACAAACGAAAATCTAGATGCGGTTGTTGAAGGTTTAGATTTAAAGTCTGATGATTCTGTGCTGGCAGTTGGAGGTTCCGGTGACCAAGTATTCGCTATTCTAGAATATGTCAAACAAGTAATTGTAGTGGATACTAAACAAATTCAGCTCGATTTCATCAAACTAAGAACTGAAGCATTAAAGCAGAGCAATACTGACTTATTTTTTTCTAAGAAATACTTAGTGCTGGAAGGAGATGAAAAAATCGAGCACCGAAAAAAATATTTTTCTGCTCCAGGTAGAATTGAAAGAATTAGTGCAAAATTAGAAAGCTTAGTTGTTTTACCTCTTGCAAGTATATTTAATGTTGCTTTAAATGAAAAAATGTCTAAAATTTATTTATCTAACTCTTTTTCTTCAGCATGGGGAACTCATTCTAAAGAAGATGTCTTAAGAGTATTAGAAAATTTATCTCTTGAAGGATTAATATATTTCACTCACAGAACCAGAGAAGTTGAAAAAGCGATTCCTCCTGAATTAAAAGAAGAGATTATTTTGACTCAGAAAGCCATCTCACATGAAAAACAAATGGAAGGCTTCGCTTGGCGTCCTGTAGTTTACAGAAAAGTGGAGGTGTCTAAATGACCTCAAAAATCTGTCTAAGCATTGAAGACGGTTATGCTGATGTTTATGCACTTCATACTTTGTATACTTATTTGATTGAGAATAATTTTCAAGCAGACTTTAAAGCGTATGCTCTTCAGGTTGAACACTTATTAAGATTCAATAAATGCATCAAAGAATCTGGAGTGGGTGAAGAATTCAAATCAGACAGAGTTATGTTAGTTGACGAAAGAGAAAGATGGCCGGATATTATTTTGGGAGGTTATTCAGATGCAAATAATAATTTAGCGGCATTTCCTGAAAGAACAATATTAATCGACCACTCTATTTTGAAAAATTGCGTTAAACCAACAACTAAAGAACAAAAATCAGAGTTAAGAAAAAAATACAATATTGCTGAAGACAAGCCGATGACAGTGATTGGATTTCCGAGTTTAGCTCTTGGGTGCGATAAACCTTTAGAAAATATTCTCAAAGAAATCAGTAAAAATTCTTCAGTTTATTTAGTTGGAACTGTCAGATTTCAAGATTTTGATAGGGATAAAGTAAAATCTCTCGCAACAATAGTTGATGAGACTGGAGTGTTAAAAGACTATTATGCAATGGCTGATGCTGCAATGATGCATAGAAATATTTGTCCTGTTGATGCTTTATATCATTTGCATAATTTTGTTGAAGCTACTGCAGGAGGGCCATTATTTTTAGTTAAGCCTAGCAATACTGCTCAATACGGCTACAGTCAATTAAAAGATGCAAATGTTATCCGAGAAGCAGAATCAACAGAAGATTTAATCTCTAAAGTTAAAAAATACTTGCAGAATATAGAGGAGTTTGAAAAACCATCTGAAAACAGTCAAACTCCTCATAATAGTGCTTTGGATGCTGATGTGAAAAAGGGTTATTCAAAGCCCTATCCAGATGAAGAAAAAGTTAGAGAACAAAGAACTAATCATTTAGAGCAGTCTAGAAATAAATACTTGCCGGATATTTTAAGATTAATCAATAAAGTTATTGGAAAATCAGACGAACCTTTCCAATCAGATTTGTTAGCAGAAATATTACCTCCAAAAATCCCTTATCTTTCGAGAGTTTATAGCCCAAGAATTGCAGTCTGTCACCCTCAAACTTTGTGGGATTTATCTCAAACAAAGCCATTAATTCCTCTAAGAGATATTCCGAAAAAAGTCTATAAATCGTTCAGGAGGGAAAAATGACAACAAATTCATCTTTAGAAGATTCTGTATGTTTCGTTTGCTGGCATGGAATTGGATTAAGTGTTTTTTGTAAAGATTATTTTGAAGATTACTTGAAGAGCAAGGGAGTTCGTAATGTTAAAGTTTACAGTGCAGGTGTTCAATGGTTTGAACAAAGATATGCTGATAGAATAAAAAATACAGATTTATTAGTTATTACTTTGCCGGAGATTTCCGAATCTGAAGTTAGAGAAAAATTTGATTTTAACGGCAGAATTTACCGCTTAGAAGAAGACAGAATAATTTTAGTTGAAAATAAAGAGGAGTTTGAAAAACCATCAGAAAATAGTCAAACTCCTCATAAGAGTGCTTTGAATACTGATGTAAAAAAAGGTCATTCAAATCCCTCTAAAGATAAAAAATGGCAGTCAAAAGTTTACTCTGCGCTGGTGGAAGGATGAATAAACAAAGACCTAATGTATGCATAACTATACAAGATGGTTGGGCAGATATTTACGCATTCGCAACATTGTATGAATTCCTGATAAAAAATAATTTTGAAGCTGATTTCAAAGTTTCTCCCTCAGGTGGAAAAAGAGGTGCTGATTTTAAAAATTTTGTTGAAAGAATGGTTGGAGTTGACACTAGATTAGAAGTTTTACCAAATTATACAGCACATTATCATCCAGAAAAATTTGATATTATATTTAAGTCTTATTCAGATTTACCCCTCACATTAGTTTCTAATGAGTTGGCAATAGATTTATCTATTCTTAAGAACTGTGTAAAATCAAGTAGTAAAGAAGAACGAATGGAATTAAGAAAAAAACATAATGTTCCTCTAGAAGAGAAAGTAATTGTTTTAGGTTTTCCTGGCCATTGTGTTTATGATGTATCTTTATTAAGAAAAGTAATATCCGAACTTTTCTTCGAAGCTAAAATGTACTTAGTTGGAACAACAAACTTTCCAAAATACCTTCCTGAAGAAGCATATAGTCTGGTGAAAAATGTTTACTCTCGCAGCGGATTATTGAGAGATTATTATGCACTGGCTGATGTGTCACTAATTCATAAAAACATTGGTGAGTCAGACGACTCTCTTCATAATTTTGTTGAAGCCACAGCAGGCGGACCATTATTCTTAGTAAAGCCTCAGAATAGTACTCAATATGGCTATAAACAACTAGTCCAAAGAAGAGTTATACAAGAAGCAGAAAATACAGAACATTTAATTAAAAAAGTAAAACAATACTTGCAAAATCCGAAAGAAGAATACATTAGAGAACAAAGAACACAGCATTTAGAGCAATCGAGAGAATTATATCTAACTGATTTAATGAGACTTTTGAATAAATTGTTAAGAATATCTGACGAACCTTTGCAGTCAGATTTGCAGTTCATTTCAGACATGTATTCTCCTTCAAGAAAGAAAATTTATTTAGACAGGTTGAGAATTATTCATCCACGAACTGTTTGGTCAATGAGTGATTATGAATCAGAAAGACACACTCTCAAATCTCTCAACAGCAAATCTTTAGATGACAAATGTTTTAGGAGAAGTGCAGAATGAAACCAAAAATCTGCTTATATTTGAGAGATGATTTAGCAGACGTTTATGCTTTTGCTAATTTGTATGAGTTTTTAATAAAGAATGATTTTCAAGCAGAGTTTAGGACAAATTCAATTAATGTTCATTTCGGTAATTTAAGAGATTGTTTGAATACTGTTGTTAATGAATCCTCAAATGGTCTTGTTAGTCCTATTAAAGAATTTGAATTATGTGATGCGGACGAATGGTCTGGTTTAGTTCTAAAAGGATACTGCGATGTATTAAGTAGCATGGATCTTTTATCTAATCAAGATATTGCAATAGACCATTCTATTCTCAAAAATTGCGCAAAACCAATTTCTGAACAAAAAAGAATTTCTTTAAGGCAGAAATATGGAATTCCAAATGATGAGTCTGTTGCAGTTATAGGTTTTCCAAGTAATATCGCAAGCGATGAAGTTCATTGTGCTTTAGATGAAGTTGTTGACGCGTTTTATAGAGAGGTTCGATTTTATGCTGTTGGAAGTATAAATATGCGTTATGCAGAAACTATGCAGAATAAACACAGTATTAATTTTGTTGAAAAATTTGGGGTGCTAAAAGATTATTACGCCCTGGCTGATGTTGTCATTACAAATTCAAATATTTGTCAATACAGTCCTATGAATATGCACAATTTTGTTGAAGCCACTGCAGGCGGACCTTTATTTTTAATCAATCCTGAGAAGGTGGGGCAGTACGGCTACAAAGAATTAAAAGATTTAGGAGTTATCAGAGAATCAATTAATACTCAAGAATTAATTTCTGGAATGAGAGATTATTTGCAATCTCCAGATGGAGAAAATATCAGAGCACTAAGAGCTCAGCATTTAGAAAAATCTAGAGAACTTTATCTTCCTGATTTAATGAGAGTATTTAATAGAGTTTTAGGACTATCCGAAGAGCCTTTCGAATCCGATCTTTTAGTTGAAATCGTCAGGCCTAATTGTCTTACTGCTCTAAGAATTGTGCATCCAGATACTTTTTGGGAGTTTTCTCTTCCTACAAATCGAGCTCCATTGAAAGAAGCGCCGGAAAGTTGGTTCAAAAGAGTGAGAGGTGGAGAATGACTGAAACAAATAAAATCACTAATCGCGAAGAACTAGAAAAAGAATATGAACGAGCCAGATTAAACCCTGATTTAAGAGAAGATTTTGTTAAAAGAATTCATTTTGAAGAGTTTGAGCCGTTTGTGGGGAGGGTTATTTATGAAGATGAACTTACTGAGCCTTACTTCACATGTTGGCCTTTTGAATTGAAAAAAGTTTCTAATGAGTGTGGTTCTAAAACTAAGAAATTTCCTTTAGAAGTACATCAAAAAGCATTTAAAAAGTTAAGCTTAGATGAATTTTTAAGCAGTATTATCGATCACGAAGGAAGGCACACAAAATTTCATTCTGATGAAATTAATATAACTATTTGTCCTGAAATGATTCTTCTTTATGATAAATTAAGTTTTAGTTATTTTGAAGCGATTCGCAAATATAGTCCGAAGGAAGAAATATCTGACTGGTCGCTGTACAGTTTCACAGTGAGGTATAGTGAAGTTATCGCATACACGCATCAATTAGTTCAGATAAAAAATGGAAGAAGGTTTATTGGAGATGAATTTAAAACATTATTAGATGACAATCTACAATTTTATTATGCTTATGCAGTAGATGATTTAAAAAAAGCAAGTATTAGTTCAGACAGAAGAATTCAACTAGAAGAATTACTTCAAATTGAAAAGAGGAAATTAGAATGAAACCCAAACTCAGCATCCATCTAAACGACGGCTTGGCAGACGCCTACGCGTTTGCAACGCTGTATGAAAACTTAAAAGAAAACGGTTTTGAGGCAGATGTTAGAGTTGTTTATGTGAATGATGTTCAGTTGAAAAAGTTTAAGGAATTAATTAAAAGTCACGAAGATTTAGACTTTTTGAGGAGAGAAAGGTATTTGTTGGATTTTGAGTGAGTGTGAAAAAATGAAACATAAGAAAA